>JAGHBR010000024.1 GCA_021160885.1 Caldisericaceae bacterium | reverse complement strand
TGGGATAACTTTGAAGCCCTGCTCTATCGTTCAGAAGATTATGGCCAGCACTGGCAGCACATCGGCCTGAATTTGCCAGCAGAACCGATTAATGTGGTTAAGGAAGATCCAGTCAATGAACACATACTCTATGTGGGAACCGATCATGGTGTTTATATTTCCTTAGATGACGGACAACATTTTATGGCCTTTGCCCGCGGTTTGAGTGATGCGCCAGTGCATGACCTTGTGGTGCATCCCCGTGATCACGATTTGGTGATTGGCACCCATGGCCGTTCAATTTACATCGCCGGAGTGCAAGAAGTTGAAAAACTGACGCAGGATTTACTTACCAAAGAACTACACCTCTTTAATTTAAAGAATCACAAAGAACAACCCTATGTGGGCAACCGCAACTATGCCTGGAAGTTTAATAAAGGCGATTCTTTAAAGATTGCCTTTTATTGCAAAAATGCCGGTCTTACAAAAATTGCAATAACAGGCAAAAGGGATTTTACACTGGCTGAATGGCAGGTTAAAAGTGATGAAGGATTAAATTTTGAATTTTACGATTTTGCTCTGGATTCAGTCGTTTTGCAAAAATACCTGAATGAAATTGTAAAAGATAAAGCGCAGGCTAAAAAACTGAAAAAACGTGACAATGGGAGATGCTATTTGCCTGCCGGAGATTACACGGTTGTTTTAGAACACGATGGGCAAAAGGTGAAAGGTACCTTTAAAATCGAACCATTACCTAAAAAAGAGCGCAAAAGGAAAAAGAAAACACCGTAATTTTTGACAGATTGTTAAAGTGGATTCAAGAGGAGTGATCAATGGTTGATAGCCAAATTTAAGGAGCCTGAATGAAACGGAACTTTTGGCTGATTGTAATCGGTGGATTAATTTTAATAATTACTTTTTTACATTACAACACGCCAACTTCCATCTGGCAATTCCACTTGATTTATATGGAGTTGTACTTTGTTCCAATTTTACTGGCTGCTTTTCAGTTTGGCGTAAAAGGGGGCGTTGGGGCAGCTTTAACCGTAACGGCTTTTTATTTACCACACGTCATGTTACATTGGGGTGGTCTTGTCGAAACCAATCTACTACGATTTTTACAGATCATTCTATTTAATGTAATTGGTTATTTAACCGGACTTAAAGCGCAGGGAGAAAGGGAAAAAACAGAAAAATACCGGCAACTGGCAGAAAAGCTTGAAGAATTGAACATTCAGCAAAAACGTCAAAGTGAAATGCTATTGGAAATGGAACGAAAATTAAGGGCAACCGATCGTTTGGCCATTATTGGTGAGATGACGGCCAGCCTGGCACATGAAGTAAGAAATCCATTGGCTTCCATCAGGGGGGCAATTGAAATTTTAAAAGAAAAGGCACCTGAGGACTTGAAGTCTTCAGAATTTTTTGAAATTTTAGAACAAGAGACCAAACGCATCAATGCTGTTGTAGAAAATTACCTTAGCTTTGCCCGCAAGCCAACCTATTCTCAATCTTTAGTTAGTGTTGCAGAAACAATAGAATTGCTTCTCAAAATGCTTGAAAGCAGGGCTCGCAAACAAAGCGTGAAAATGGAATTTATTAAAAAAGAACCTCTACCTCATATTGAGACGGATGCAAACCTTTTTAAACAGGTTTTAATGAACTTGGTGTTGAATGCTTTACAAGCAATGCCAAAAGGTGGGCAATTGACCGTGTTGGCAAAGAAAGTAGAAGGAAATTTGATTATTGAAGTAAATGATCAGGGGAAAGGCATTCCACCAGATCAAATTGATAAAATCTTCCAACCCTTTTTTACAACCCGTGAAGATGGTACAGGTCTTGGTCTTTCAATTGTCAAACGTATTGTTGATGAAAATCGCTGGCAAATTTCTGTTAAAAGCAAGGTCGGGCAAGGGAGTTCGTTTGAAATTAGAATACCCCTTACCTGAGTCAGCTGATCTACAACAATTCTCTGAAATGGATTTTAACAACAATCGGCAATTATCACTTAACTATGTTTGTCAAAAGCAGGAACTAAATGCCAGCAAAATAATTTAATCAATGAGTACTAAAGAAATCTCTTGCATTTTTAAGTAAATTAGTTAAAATAGGTGTAACAAAACAGGAGGTAGAAAAAAAATAATCCGTACAGATCAACAGCCTGAGCGCTGTGTTTTAGTGGGCATGGTAAAGCGGGGGCAATCCCGCTGGGAAGTAGAAGACCATCTTTCAGAACTTGCGGCTTTGGCCCAAACTTCCGGAGCTGACATTATTCACACCTTTGTTCAGGAACGCTTAGCTCCTGATCCCGCTTTTTTTATTGGAAAAGGCAAAATAGAAGAAATTGCCGATTTTATTGAGGTTAATGATATCGATTTGCTCGTATTTGACGATGAATTATCGCCTGCTCAGGTGCGTAATATTGAAAACGTAACCAAAATCAAAGTTATTGATCGTACAGCTCTCATTTTAGACATTTTTGCCTTGCACGCACGTACCAACATGGCTAAAGTCCAGGTAGAATTGGCTCAACTAAATTACTATTTACCCCGTTTAACCCGTCAATGGCAACACTTATCGCGACAGGTAGGCGGCATCGGTACCAAAGGTCCTGGCGAAACACAGTTAGAAACCGATCGGCGCCTGGTACGCCAACGCATTTCGCATTTAAAAGAAAAGTTAGAAAAAATTGCCCATCAAAATCAGGTACAGAGGCAACAACGCAAGGAGCTGTTCCGGGCTGCTTTAATCGGTTACACCAACGCCGGAAAATCCACCTTGATGAATGCACTGACCAATGCCAGAGTGCTCATTGAAGACCAGCTTTTTGCTACACTGGACACCACCGTACGTCGATTGCAATTAAATCCAACGACCACGATTCTGGTAAGTGACACTGTTGGTTTTATCCGAAAATTACCGCACCATTTGGTGGCCAGCTTTCAAACTACCCTGTCCGAAGCCATTGAAGCCGATCTGCTTATTCATGTGGTGGATGTTACCCATCCTCATTTTGAGGCCCATGTGGAAACGGTAAACCAAATTTTAAACGAACTTAAAATCGAAGATAAGAAACGGTTGTTGGTTTTCAATAAGGTTGACCGGCTGAAAAACCACAACATTCTTGACCAGCTGCGCCTTTTGCACCCGGAAGCGCTTTTCATTTCCGCAGCCCGGCACATTGGCTTACAACGCCTGCGCGACAGGTTGCTAAGCCTGGTTGAAGACCAGTACGAAGTGGAGCAAATTCGTTTGAATTACCAGCGTGGCGCTGCCGAACATCTGATTTACCCGCTGGCAAAAATTCTGGAAAAATCTTCAGACGACCAGTACCTGTATTTGACCATTAAATACGACAAAGCTAATAAATCAAAAATAAGCCAAATTACAGCAAAATATCGGTGAGAGTATGAAAAAGCATTTTATGTTTCTTTGTTTTTTTCTTTTCCTAGTAACCACGGTTAGCGCTCAGGTGGTTCAAACCATGTATTTCGATCGCTTTACCCATTACGATCTTGACGACTGGATTACTTATGCACCAGGCACCGACATTACCGCGGTTGAGATAGGTGAAGATTATGTTTATTTTGGTACGAGATTCGGCGGCATTTTGCGCTACCATCTTTACGAAAATTACTGGGATTTTCCGTTTACCACCAGCTCAGGTCTGCGCAGTAATGCCATTTTAAAATTGAGCTATGACGAAAACAATCGCAAGCTTTACGCACAAACTTCTAAGGGTGTGGATGTTTTTGATTTCGGATTTAATTACTGGCAACCATTTAATGGTACTATGCCACCTCAGCGTCAGCCGCTTAACATCGAAGTAACCGAATTTAAGAAAGATAAAAGATCTAACCAGTTTCCACCATACTACCGACCTTCATTTAGTGAACTGCCGGATTTCTTTACCGGGCGTGAATATCTGTTTAGACCGCCAAATGAAATTGTCGATTCTTACAACCGAATTTTTCACATTAAAAGGGAAATGATTACCGACAAATTCAATCGCATGTGGATTGCCACTGACGGCCTGGGACCAGCAGTGGCCAGCTTAACGGATAATACTTTAAAAATAATGCCCCAATCTTTGCCCAACATTTACCCGCACGACCTCATCTTTGACGGCGATGATATCTGGATTGGCGGACAAAGCAACGGTTACATTCCTTCCGGCATTTGCCTGTGGCGCGGTAATCCTGATTCCTGGTATTATTTTGAAGCCGGCTTAATTCGGGGAATTTACGACCACAATATTCATGCCATTACTGGCGCTAAACGTTACATTTTTTTTGGCTCTCAACAGGGGTTGATTCGCTATGATAAAAAGAAAAAGCGTTGGGAAACCTTTACCCGCCAGCAACGCCTGCTTTCCGAAAAAATTAATGATCTTTACATTTACAAAAATACGCTGTTCATTGCCACCGACCGCGGCTTTAACTGGATGGATTTAGGCTACGATGAGATTAATCGTTCCAAAAACCGAAAATTAAACAATATTCCGGTGACACGCATTGCCGCCACCGATTCCTCTCTTTTGTTTGCCACCCCTTATGGCATTTATCAATACTTTCCGGAAAAGGACTCTTTGGCGCTTTTGAAGACTGGTTCTTCTGTTATGGATGTTCAAATTGGCGCCGTTGGCGTGCACCATGATTCCCTTTGGTTTGCGGGGCAAAATGGCGTGGCCTACTTTGATCCTTTGCATAAAAGCTGGCAATCGTTTACCCAAATCCGTTTTAAATTTTACGATATCGCCTTCACCCCCGGCAATGTCTGGTTTGCCACCTCTGAAGGCTTGTTAAAATATGTGATTAAGCAGAATTACTGGTACCTGTACACTACACAAGACGGCCTGGCGCATAATACTGTTTACCGCATCGATGTGGATGATGTGGATTTGTGGTTAAGCACACAATCAGGAATTACCATATTTCGCTGGTATCGCCCTGGAAGAGTTGAATAATTCTATCCAAAAGCAATTTTGTAAATACTACCATCAAAAGCGTGACCCAAAACGGACTGATCTCGTGGTATAGGATCTGTTTATGCAAATGACCGGACCAAATGAATTAGATAGAACCTGAGAATCAGCAGAAAAGTGACCGGAAATATGGAATTAAGAACAGTACACGAACGATAATAGCCCATTCAACATTTTTTAAGAAAAAAATGTGTTTTGCTGTCTTCTAATTTTGATTATGGTCTGGATGACTTTGAATTAACCTACATCAATTCCTAAAAAATGACGTGCCAAAAGACCAATTAAAAATGAAATAGCTGCTACACTAAGACTGATTACTGTCATTTCAATAAAGGTTCTTTTAAAATCAAATTCTTTAACCACCGATACAAAAAAGGAAAAAAACCAGATAATAAAAATGACAAAGACCAATGTATTGCCAAGTGCCATTAAAAAATGACTATAAAAGAAAAAAGGGCCAACCAGCAACAGCACGGTTAAAATGTAGGCCACTCCTGTGTAAAAAGAAGCAACCAATGGACTTTGCTCACCTTCTGATTTTTTTGAGAGGTATTCGGATGAAGCCATGGAAAGAGAGGCAGCAATACCTGTAATTAAACCAGCCATGCCAATCAACCTTGTAGATTGCAAAGCAAGGCTCAGCCCGGCTAAAGCGCCTGTTAATTCCACCAGGGCGTCATTTAATCCCAAAACCATTGAACCAATGTAGTCAATCTTGCGTTCATCGATCATATCGACCAGCATCTTTTCATGCTCGTATTCTTCGTTCATAATCGCCTCGGTTTCGGGAACTTCTTTCAAAATTGAAGCATAATTTTTTTCGGCCTGTTCCTCACTTTTTTCCATCATTTTAATCGTAAAGGTTAGGCCCAGAATTCTGGCAATGATTAAATATTTTATAATGGTAAAACGATTTGGTTTAATCTCCTGCCCGCTGTATTTTGACCAGAATTCAGAATGCCTCTTTTCGTCTTCAGCAATTTGGGTCAATACTTGCTTGTTCTTACCTTTGGCTTTTCTTGCCAAGGCCAGATAGATATAGTATTCTGTAATTTCATTTTTTTGAAACTGTAAAATCATTTGCTTAATCTTTTCAGAAATCAAAAACAAATTCTCCTCAAATTGCCATGTACGATAGTATTTGATATTGAATTTTTTCTTTAGTTACAAAAGGTTTCTATTAATGAATTAGCCCTTTCCCAGATATTCTAATGATCAAAGGTTTTCTACCCTTAAATAAAAGAGGAGCAAGCGGAATACAAATCCTTTACTCCTCGACTTCCTGGTAAGATGAATAAATTATTTTAAAAAGCGCTTAAACCAGCCATGAACCGTTTCCCACCACAACCGTGCATTCTGTGGTTTAGTTACAAAATGATCTTCATCGGGAAAAAAGAGTAAACGAGATTCAATGCCCTGTCGTTGCAGTGCTGTAAAAATTTGTAAGCCTTGAGTGTAAGGCACACGGTAATCATGTTCGCCTTGTACAATTAGCATGGGCGTGTTGAATCGTTTAACACGTTCCGGGCTGGCCGGATTCCATTTCTGGTACAATGAACCGTGATCCCATGGTGTTCCATTAAACTCCCATTCTGGAAACCAAAGTTCTTCAGTAGCGCCGTACATGCTGACCTGCTCAAAAACACCATCATGAGAAATTAGACATTTAAACGGATGTTTATCCCCTGCAATCCAGTTGATCATGAAGCCGCCATAAGAAGCTCCGGCTGCACCAACACGATTTTGATCAATGAAAGAGTAGCGATCAAATACCCATTTCGTGCCAGTTAAAATATCATGGTAAGGAGCGCCGCCCCAATCTTTAGACACGGCATCTGTAAATTTCTGACCGTAACCGCTGCTGCCATGAAAATTGATGGCAAAAACCACGTAACCCGGGGCAGCAAACATCTGGTAATTCCAGCGGAAATGGAACTCTTTTTCCCAGGCGCCCTGCGGTCCGCCATGGATCAATTCAATGGCCGGGTATTTCTTACCTTCTTCAAAAAATGGTGGTCGCAATAGGTAGCCATGAATCGAATCGCCTTTGGCTCCTACAAAAACAAACTCTTCTAATTGCGGCAGTTCGAGCTGATCTAAAATTTTTTTGTTGACAAAGGTTAACTGCACATGATTTTTCTTTTTTAGATCGAAACGGAACAATTCATAAGGCATGGATTCATTTTGTTCCCGAAAGATGAGCGTGTTTTTACCGGCAAACTGAACATCAGCAACGGTGCGCCCTTTGAGCACCGGTTGAATACGCTTGGTTTTAATATTTACCTTGTAAATGCTATAGGTGCCATGTTCGCCACAGGTAAAGTAGATTTCTTTATTGTCGTTCCAAAATATTGAACTAACAGAGTATTTAAAACCTTTGGTTAGTTCTTTTATCTGTCCCGTTTTACGATCAAATAGCATGATGCGTCGCCGATCGGCTTCAAATCCAGCCCGGGCCATGGAAAGGTAGGCCAGATAACGCCCATTTGGAGAATAGGTAGGATTATTGTCATTCCCCTTATTTTTTCCGGTTAAACGTTCGGTTTTACCGCTGTTTAAATTGTAAATGAAAAGATCGTTATTGGTACTGGCAGCCACTATGGGATCGGTATTGCGTACAAAACATATTTCCTGGCCATCAGGTGAAAAAACATAATCGTGTTGGCCACCAAGGTCAAGGGGCGGCGTGTCGTAATCGCCAGGTGTCACATCTTTAATGACTTTGCCATCGATAGTTGCTAAAAAAACGTGAGAACGTTTGCCTTCTAACCAGCGGTTCCAGTGCCGATAAAACAAATGATCGATGATGCGCGCTTTAACCGGACTGTTTTTAACCGAATCTATTTTTTGCTTCAGACAATCGATGGTCTGGCAATCCGGATAAACTTCACTGACGAACAGCATTTGTTTACCATCTGGGCTGATCACAACATTGGCCGCGCCGGCCACAAAGTCTGTAACTTGTTGGGCTTCCCCGCCAGCCAGGCTAATTTTGAAGATTTGCCCCAATCGGTTAAAATAGATGGTTTGGCCATCTGGCGACCACACTGGATGAGAACTGGAAGCGCTGGCCGTAGTCAATTGCTTCATTTGTTGACTTTTTAAATCGTAAAGAAAAATGTCCGTTTTGAATGAATTTTCTTCGATGTCAGGTGTCGTCAGGCAAAATGCCACCAATTGACCGTTGGGACTCACCGCCAGCGAGTGCATGCGTTTTAAGGAAAAGAAATCTTCAAAAGTAATCGCTCTTCGGCTTCCTGAAAAAACCAGGCCAAAACTTAAAACCAATAAAATAAAAGAAACGGCAAATTTACGCATGGTGACCTCCGCTCTATTTGATTTTTGATTGTGGGCTGATGTTGCTTCTCCGATTACGTGGCCCATCTTTGTATTCTGCAACTAATTCCATCATCTTTGGATGATTAGAAATGTGGTCATCCAGTAAAATGAGTCCATTTTCAATTTTCTGTAATTGCTTACCTTTAAAATACAAAACAGCTTTTCCCAACCGGTAAGCATTTCCGTCTGTCTGCAAAAAGTAGGTGTTTCCCTGTTTAACCGGTGTTTGCAATAAATTCATGGAGTGGCCGTTTATCACCAGATTAATCATGGGAAAGGCCTTAACAAATTGGCGGGTTTTATTGAGTTCCATGTGAGCCAGTAAAATGATAAAATCGCACTTTTTTTGCAGCTCATCGAGCACAGGTTTAAAGCTTTTGGTTGTATTTATAAATTTAAAGAAACCTTTTGATTTAACCCATACCAGCCCGGCCAGACTGGAATCAAATATCGCCGTTACGCCAATCCTTAAAGAATCGAAAGTAAAAATTTTGTAAGGATTTCCAATGGTTAAACCTAAGTATTGAATATTAGTGTTTAGAATCTTTCCGCCGACAAACAGTTCAGTGATTAAAAATTCTGGCCCCTGCACAAAATCCTGATCTCCCAGAGCAATGGCATCGTAGTCCATAAATCTATAGGCCCTGGCTATGAACAGGTTGCGCCAGTATTGCGGCCTTCGCGAAAAAAGATCGCCGGCGTCCACCAACAAAACATTTTTGGTTTGCTTACGAATACTGTCAATTACGGTAGCGCGCTTCTCCAAAGCGCCATAGGGCCTGGAGTGTCAAAGACAGTTTTCCAGATTGCCGTTGGTATTGTTGGAGTACAGAATGACCAGCTCACTGCTGAAGGCAAGTGAATACCAAACAGTTAACGCCAAAAAAATCATACTTAAAATTTTCAATGTCTTACTCCGTGATCAATTTTGGTTAATTTACTTTGAGACTAAATTTAAAGATAATTGCCCATATTAAAAAATTAAAATGGCGGATGAAATTTTACCGTCGATTCGATGATGAACCTAAAAAACATTCTTCAATGGAGTAATGAAATTTTACACAAAAGAAAACCATTATATTCTAACTTTGGTTAAGATTTGGAAATTGAGATTGAGCATTAATTGGTTAAGAAACATTTAGTGATTGATAAGCTAATGGCTAAAAAGTGAGAAGAGGGAAATGACTAAAAATTGAAAAAGACCCTTCAAAATTCAAAGCTAAAACTTTTTGAGGGCACACATCACTTAAACTTGTTAACCTCTTCTCCTTCGCTTTTTCCCATATTTTCGGTACCACGATCTTTTTGTTAACTTTCTTACTTCTTGTAAATAGGCGTAGTTTGGCGGCCCCAAAATAATAAATGGTTCAGGATTTTCCATTACGTCAGAAATTTGTTCTAACAATACGGATGCGATGGCATGAATAGCTTCGTGGCGATCCAGGCCCTGAAATTGTAAGCGCTCTAATGCTTCAATGACGTCTTCCAACCCTTCAGCAATCTGGTTTTCGATCGCAGCGTGAAAAACGGCATGTAAATGAACATCCGGCAGCTTAACGCGGGCTTGTTTGTGATAATCTTCCACAACTAAAATTCGCTCCATTTCGTCCAGTTTTAACCAGGCTTCAACATCTAATGGTTGGTTAGGATCATATTCAAAAGCTTTAAATTCGGAATCAAAGTCCATTGCTTTACTCTCCAAATATAATATTTCAAACAAAAGTCAACATTATAATTATTTAAACTAATTAATTGAAAAATGCAACTTTTTTACACTTTTTTTAGGGAACTTAGAGGTTTAAAACAAAAAGGCTGCCAGAGGCAGCCTTTTCAAAGGTGGCGCCTCCCGGAATCGAACCGGGGACACACGGATTTTCAGTCCGTTGCTCTACCGACTGAGCTAAAGCGCCAATCGTTATTTTTAAAACCTAAAATTTATTAACTTGTTTTCTTCAATGCAAATTTTATTGCTTAAAATAAACTTAATTTCAAGCCTTTTTTTCTAAGTCTACGGGCTAACGAATCGACTGTAAGCAAAGTTTTGTTTAAATTTTTATAAAGTGTGGAGTCATAAACCACCTTACCAAGTGTACCACGTTGCGATTCGATCTCTTTCATGGTTTTGTTTAGTTGGCTGGTCAACTGGTTAATATTTTTACCCATTGCCTGAATTTCTTGTAACGAAGCGTTCAACGGCTTGCGGTTTTCGCCAATCATCTGGTTAATTTGATTAATTGCCATATTCAGGCGGTTGATGGTTGTCTTAAGGCTATCCGGAACGGGCGCAAAGTCGGCGCTTAATTGATCAAGATTGTTTAAGGTAGAAGTAATACTTTTTTGCAAATGGCCTGATTTTAAAAGATCATTAATCAAGGCCGTGGTAGTGTCCAGCCGAAAGGTCAATGATGACATATCCTGGGCCAGTTTGTCAATGGTTAGTCCAACATCAACAATGCGCCCACCATACTTTCCGCGAAACGGTTGTTTGGCCAGATTCAGTTTTTTGTTTGATTTACCAGGATCGATTTCGACCTTCATGCCGGCCAACAATTCCGCACTGATGATGATGAAACTGGCGTCTTCAAAAAGTTTAACCCGGTCGTTTAGTTCAATAGTCACCAGCACGTCCCGATCCTGCCAATCAATGGACAATACTTTGCCCTCTTTAACGCCGTTCACGGTAACCGGGTCGCCTGGCACCATGCCGCCAACATTATCAAACAAAAGTTGTAACTGATATTTATTGATGTGCAAACGGTAGCCTTTACCCCAGATGATTCCATAAACCAGAATAAAAGTGGCAACAACTACCGTTAAACCGACTTTAATTTCTGTACTGAAAACATTCTTTTTCATGAGTACATTTCTATTTTGATAAAACTTTTTGCAAAGGAATACGCTTGGCTGATGGGACATCTTGACAATAAAATTGAATACCCTGCGCCATCAGCTTTTTAAATAATGCCACTTCCAGGTCATTTAAAAAAAGATACGGCAAATATTCCCGACGCCCTTCCTTGTAATGAATGCCGCCCACATTTATTTCTTCGGGTTTAGAGTCCTTTTCAACAAGTTTTTCGACTGTAAAAGGAGAATTTACCAGTACAATTGTTTTGCTCAGATCGCTGGTTTCATTTTTTAGAATTTCAGCCATTTGGTCCGTTGAAAGCACAATTGCAGTTAAATATTCCGGAACACTGGAAAGATAGAGTTCTTTTTCCCAATCATTTTCTGCAACCGAATCGTCACACAACACTACTTTTTCGGAGTTTATAAAATTTGCCCAGCCAATAACTACTTGGCCATGAATCAAGCGGTCGTCAATGCGAAACAATTGAACCTTCACTGCTGTTCTCCATAAAAATGTTTTTTAGGTAACGAATTTTATCGCAAAATGATGCCCTTTTGAGCATCTGCTGTAATTTTTTCCAGTAAAGACGGCCATTCCAACCGCTTAAAATTAATCAGGAAAGAAACAATCATTGGCACATTTACGCCAGCCAGCACATTAATATGTTCGTTATTTTTTTTTATTTTATTAGCAATAATCCAGCAACCGCCGCCAACCAGATCAACAAATAGCAGAACTTTTTCAGGCTTTTGCTGAGTAATTTTTTCTTCTAACTGATTAATAATTTCTTCTGAACTCAGAATTTTGGTTGAGTAACAATGTAGCGTAATTTCCGAAGTCATCAGGTTCTCGGCAACATTTGCCAGTGCGCAGGCCAGCTCTCCATGCGTAATAATTGCAGCAAAAACGTTACTGTTCATTCTTTATCTTTCTTCAAATAATCGCGATCCTGATAAATGGGCACTTCATCCTTGTGCATCATGTAATCGCGCAGGCGTTGGTTAAATTCGCGCGCGGCATGATAACCATAGGTTTTAAGCAAATGATTCATGGCAATGGTTTCGGCAATTACAGTAATGTTTTTACCCGGATTAATAGGTAAAATAACCTGCGGAATTTCAACGCCTAAAATCTCTGTAAAATTATCTTCCAGTCCAGTGCGTTCGTATTCCCTGGTTTTCTCCCAGTCCACCAGCTTTACTTCCACTTCCACTCTTTTTTGCATTCGCACTCCACGAATGCCAAAGATGCGTCGTACGTCAATCAAACCAACGCCACGCACTTCCAAAATGTGTTCTGCAATTTCGCGTCCTTTGCCAATCAAAACCTCTTCGCTCTGTTTGGTAATGATAACCAGGTCGTCTGCTACCAGACGATGGCCGCGTTCTACCAGATCGAGCGCCACTTCACTTTTACCGATTCCGGCGCGACCCGTAAACAAAATACCAATACCATACACATCTACCAATGATCCGTGCATGGAAATGCGCGGCGCAAATTTCTCTTCTAAATATTCGCTAAGTAAATGTACCAGACGTGTGGTGCTTAAAGGGGTACTAAAAACAGAGATGAAGCGCCGGGTTGCTACCTGAACGAGGTACTCAGGAATTTCGTTGTTATTGGTTACAATGATGGCCGGAATTTCAAATTCCATAAAGCGATCAACGGAACGAGCCAGTTGTCTGGGAGGAAGACTTTGTAAGTAACGCACCTCCGTGTTACCCAGAATTTGAATACGATCCCAGGTAAAAAGTTCCACAAACCCAGAAAGAGCCAGTCCGGGCCGGTGAATTTCGCTGGAAACGATTTTGCGGTTTAGTCCATTTTCTGAACAAATCAGTTGTAACTTTAAACGTTCCTGATTTTCTCGCAGTAACGTTCTTACGGTTATGTACTCATTCATAGCGTCCTAAGTTATTAAACATACTTTCAATGTGCAAACTAAAAAAGAAAAGCGCCTTGCGGCGCTTTTCCTATTCAACAACTTCGGTGATTTTCTTTTTGTCGTGTTCACGAATTTTTTCTTTAATTTTAGTTATCTGTCTTTCCACATTATCGATAGCTAAATCTATGGATTTAAAAATATCTTCTGATCGTTCTTTTACAATAAATTGTTTTTTACGAAGATTTACTTTGAATTCAACCACTTGGTCAAGCTTTTCGTAAGAAAAAATAGCGTCTATGTCCATTATCTGATCCTTAAAGCGATTCAGGCGCTTCAGTTTATCTACCAGGTAATTTTTTAACCGTTCCGGCGCTTTGTAGCCACGAGTGGTGATTGATACGTTCATCACTACCTCCTTCGGTTTTTTGATGATTTATTTGATGCCCGTGGATGGGCTTGATTGTAAATTCTCTTTAGATGATCAATGGAAAGATGGGTGTAAATTTGCGTGGTAGTTAAATTTTCGTGACCCAATAAGTCTTTAACCACCCGAATATCTGCGCCCTGATTCAATAAGTGCGTGGCAAAACTGTGTCTTAAAATATGGGGGCTTTTTTGCTGAACATTGCTGGCTTGTTTTAAATATTTTTGTACAATTCTTTGAACTGCCATAGGGTACATTTTCTTTCCGGATTTAAGCACAAATAGATTATCGACAGAATTTTCTGCAAATTGAGGACGAATAAGCAAATATTTTTCCACAATCTGTTTTGCACTTCCGCCGAATGGTACAATTCTTTCTTTGTTGCCTTTGCCGATCACTCTGATTAACTGTTGTTTTAAGTCGATTTGATCAACCTTTAAATTAATCAACTCCGAAAGACGAATACCGGTTCCGTAAAACAATTCTAAAATGGCTAAATCACGTAATCCTTCAAATGTTTTGAAATCGGGCAGACTTAATAATTTTTCGGTTTCAGAAACAGAAAGATATTCAGGTAGTTTCTTTTCCAGCTTTGGCATTTTAATTGAAGAAACAGGATTGCTTTCAAGAATTTCATTTTTCACTAAATAGCGAAAAAAAGATTTTAAGGTAGCTAATTTTCTGGCAACCGTACGTTTTGAAACATTTTGCTCCTGCAGATTGATCAAAAAATAACGAATTGTGCGTTTGTCAACCAGAGACCAGTTTATTTGCGAAGTACCTAAATGATTTTCCAGAAATCGCTGAAATTGAACTAAATCAGTTCCATACGAAGTGATGGTATTACGCGTAAAACGTCGTTCAAGGTAGAGATAACGTAAAAAATCGCGTACTTTTTTGTTCATTTATTTTGAATTATGCTGGTTCTTCGTATTTACAAACCGGACAACGAAGAATTAGCCCTTTACTTTTCAGGTTCTTTTCTACCATATAATGATTGCCGCACTGCGGGCATTCCCGGTTGACTGGTTTATCCCAGGAGACAAAGTCGCAGTCGGGGTAATTGGAACATCCGTAAAAAACGCGTCCTTTTTTAGAACGTCGTTCAACAATTTTACCATCGCAACCTTCTTTGGGGCAATCTATACCTGTGCTCAATGGTTTGGTGTTTTTGCATTCCGGGTAGTTGGAGCAGGCTAAAAAAGCGCCAAAGCGACCGCGTTTAATGACCATGGGGCTGCCGCATTTTTCACAGATTTCATCTGTCTGCTGAGGCGCTTCACTTTCCAATGGCTTGGTATTCTTGCATTCAGGGTAACCACTACAGGCTAAAAAGCGTCCATTGCGTCCCCAGCGAATAACCATAGGCCGGCCGCATTGGTCACAAATTTCATCGCTTTCCTCAGTGAGTAGCTCTTTCAGTTCTTTGGTCTGACTTTTAACTTTTTCCAGATCAGAAATGAATGGCTGGTAAAACTCCGTCATCACTTTTTCATACGTAGCGCCGTTGCGGGCAATTTCATCTAACTTTTCTTCCATTTTAGCCGTAAAGCTTACGTTAAAAATATCCGGAAAGCTCTTTACCAGAATTTTGTTGACGGTTTCTCCAAGCTCAGTGGCGTACAGCTTTTGTTCTTTTCGTTCCACGTACTTACGCTGCAGAATGGTACTAACAATCTGAGCATAGGTGCTGGGGCGCCCGATTCCAAGGCGATCTAATTCTTTGACCAGGGTACTTTCGGTGTAACGCGCCGGTGGTTTGGTAAAGTTTTGCTCAGGAATCAGTTCCTTAAGCTGACAATTAATTCCCGCCTGTAAACCGGCAGGAAGATCCTGAGCGGAACCATTGGCGTTTTCTTCCCCGATGTCTTCTCGGTAAACCTTCATGAAGCCGGGAAAAGTCATTACCTCACCCTGGGCCTGGAACAGATAGTTGCCGGCTTCAACTTCCACTGTGGTCTTGTCGAATTCGGCTGGTTTCATCTGGCAAGCGACAAAGCGTTTCCAGATCAGATCGTAAAGTCGATATTGTTCGTTACTCAACTTGTCTTTTAAAGCTTCCGGCGAAAATTCCGGCGTAAGGTAAGTTGGCCGAATGGCTTCGTGGGCATCCTGAGCCGATTTTTTAGAACGGAAATGGTGCGCTTTAGCAGGTAAATATTCGTCACCAATTTGATCTTTAATGTATTGCCTGACACTTTCAATGGCTTGTTCGCTAATGCGCGTAGAATCAGTACGCATGTAAGTGATCAGACCGACACTTCCCTGTCCGGGAATTTCGACGCCTTCATAAAGCGATTGAGCAATAGCCATGATGCGTTTAGTACTCATGCGCAACTGGCGGGCAGCTACCTGCTGCATAGTGCTTGTAATGAAAGGCGGAGGCGCTTTTCGTTTTACCTTTTTTTTGTCAACCGAAGAGATTACAAAAGTCAGTTGTTTTAATTTTTCTAAATGATTTTTTGCTTGCTCTTCGTTTGCAATTTTAACTTTTTTGCCGTCAATTTTAACCAGTTTTACTTTAAAAGGATTGGTATTTTGTGGCTGGATTAAGGCAAAAATGTTCCAGAATTCTTCCGGCTTAAAATTGCGGATTTCTTCTTCACGCTCACAAATTAAACGCAACGCAACTGATTGAACGCGTCCGGCGCTTAAGCCCCGGTAAATGATTTGCCATAGCAAAGGCGAAATTTTGTAGCCCACAATCCGGTCCAAAACGCGTCGCGCCTGCTGTGAGTAAACCCGGTTCATGTCAATCTGGCGCGGTTGCTTCATAGCCTGATCTACAGCTGATTTGGTGATCTCGTTAAACTCAACACGCAGAACATCAGCCTCGGGTTTGTCTAAAATGGAAGAAATGTGGTAAGCAATGGCCTCACCTTCACGGTCTGGGTCAGTTGCCAGGTAAACTTTATCGGATTGTTTGGCCTTCTGTTTCAGCTCTTTGATTATTTTTTCTTTACCACGAATTTTAACGTATTGGGGCTTAAACCCTTCTTCTATGCTAACGCCCAATTTGCTTTTAGGAAGGTCAATAATATGACCAACAGAGGCAGCAACTTCGTAATTTGATCCTAAATATTTATTGATTGTCCTGGCCTTTGCAGGAGATTCTACAACGACTAATGATTTTTTATTGTTATTGGCCATAAATAGTACGGACTTCTCCTTTCATTACAAATAATAAAAGATTGATTTCAAGAATGCAAATTATTTATTGAATGGTATTGGAACCAAAAGGGAATAAAAATCCTTCCCAGGCGCCTTTCTTTTCCGGATCACCGCCAAAAACAACCAGGGCGGCAATTCGTTTAATATCCTCAATATCAATGACGGGCGAAGCCTCAAGGATGGCTCCATCAATAACTTCTTCGAATTCAGCATCATTAAGTAAGCCCAATTGATGCATTTGTAATAAGTAGCCGTATGCTTCCGGAGTTAAAATAATTCTTTCTAACTGGTGCAGCAAACGATTTGCCCGGGAAGAATATTCTATATCTTGATTTATCTTGCCCTGTTTTTGACTGAGATTGTTGAAAATCCAGTTTAAGGCAAAATTGATTTCCACATTGCTGTAGCCTTTGGCTGATAATTCTTGTGAAAGCGAATGGTAATTTTCATTGGTTCTATTGCTTTTGAATTCTTTCAGCAAATACATGATGACTTCGATTAGACGTTCGTGCATTTTTACTACCTTCTTTTCGTTTTTAGAAATTGTTCTACGATTTTTACCTTATTGGGTTCCTTGAATAT
>JAGHBR010000414.1 GCA_021160885.1 Caldisericaceae bacterium | reverse complement strand
GTGTTAGAAAGTTAGGGAAAAGTTATAAAACTGAAAGTTACAAAAATGGCCTTCAATTCGCTCAAAATCAATGAAAAGGGATTTTCGTTGGTTGAAATGATTGTGGTACTAATTATAATAGGGTTGATCTCTTCGATTGCCTATGGGGTCATTTTGCTAAATGCAGGCACTTTTAAAACGTTATCAACCGAAATATCAAAACGTTGGGAATTGCGCAATGCTCTCCGAATAATGCGTCAGGATTTTTCTCAAATTGATCCAGCTAATATTATTAGTTTTTCAAAAAGTAAAAAAGGGCAAAAAAAAATCTTTTTTAAAGATATTGATGGGAATAGAATTTTTTATCAATATAACAAAGGTACCATCAGAAGAAAAAAAAATTCTGAAAAATGGGAAGTGCTTGCCACAGAATTAAAAACTTCTCCATTTGTCTTGTTAGATTCCAAGTTAACTCAAGCAAAAAATAAGAACGAAATTGTGTTCATTAAAATAAATTTAGTTGCAGAAGTGAATGGAAAAATCCGAAAAGTTGAAGACACCTTCTATTTACGTAACAAAGAAAAAGAAAATGTGGTTAAAGCGAAGAAGTAATAAAGAAGAAAGATAAAAAAGATTAGCAAAAACGAATCAAGTTGAAGATGAAGCCCAAAAAAATGTTTGCAAAAATAAATACAAAGCAAGATGGCGTTATTTTAATTGGTTTACTCATTTTCCTTATTTTTGTGGGAATGATAATAACCAGCTTACTTATTTTATTAGCAGCGGAATCAAAAATGCAGATCGTTGAAATAAATCAAAAAAGGGCACAGTACGCTGCCGAATCCGGAATTGAATATGCCATGCGGGCGATTAACGAACATGCGGTTAAAAGTACTTATCTTTTCCCTTTAAATAATTATCAGGAAGATATTGAAACTGGTGATGGGACACATTGTAAAATTACGCTTAAAATTATTTATCCCGATAAAATCAAAATAAAAGCCATTGGCTATAGTTCTAATTTTGCGAAAATAGTCGAAAAAACGATAGAATACATAGATGTTGCCAGCTATGCTGTTTATGCTACCGGAAATATTAAGTATTTGCGTATAATTCCTTTTAACAAATATAAGGAGAATGCCAAATATTTCCCGCTTTTTGATCAGGATGAACTGATTGCCATGGCAAAACCTAATCAATATTATCCTAATGATTTATATATCAGTCATGTTTTTAGTTTTGTTAAAGATTTGCTTTATGTGGGCGGTAATTTGACTTTTGGGGCATTTAATTGGCTTAATGTTGGTAATTTTGCTGTTGGCGGAAATATCAAAATTAAATCAAGCTGGCTAATATTGGGCGTTACCAGTGGAGTGTTTTATCAATTCAAACCAAAAAGTCAGTTTTTGTGTGAGTGGCAATTTTTATGGCGCACTCTTTATGGTGGAATACTAACTAATGGGGATGTGATAGGAACGACTAAACCTTATTGGCCTTTCAGGTTTCGGGTTTATTACAATAGGCCTAAGATTGCTAATTTCTTGAAATATTCAGTAAATGGCGGGCCATTAATTTACAAATCCGGTCAAATTAAAATTTACTGAATGCCATAGGACTTTAAATATGAATGATGATAGAAAGAATTCGGAAATGAGTCATTCAAAAGAAAAAGGGAAAAATAAACTGGAGCAGGCATTTTTTGAAGGTGGGAAGGCACCGGCTTCCGATACCGGCTCTGACTTTGGAATGCCGAAAATAAAAAGTTTTACCACGGCTTTTTACAGGCCTTTGCCTTTGCTTAAAAAATTAAATGCACATCGGTTACTTTCCCTGGATATTGATGTAGATAAGGTTCGCTACCTGATTGTTAAAAAATATGGAAAGGAATTAAGTGTTGAGGAGTGGGGCATTCAAAAATTCCCACAAGAAATAACCCAGCTCTTCCGGGCATTACAAATTACTCTTGAAAATCTTAAAAGAAGATTTTACAAACCTGGTACAGAAGTACGAGTTACCTTTTTTAGTACGGACCTTCTTTTTAAAAATGATGTCTTTCCTGTAATGAAAAAGAAAAAAGAGTTGGAGCAAGCGATTTTGTACCGTTACAGGGAAGATTTAAAACATTTTAAAGATAATGATTATTACTGGAGTTATTATGTAGTAGATGAGTTTGAAGATCAGGGACTAAAAAAACAAAGATTACAAATTGTCTTTTCTCCTTCAGAAACCATTAACCGTTACCTTTATATTTTCCACCATTTAAAAATACCGGTGTCTTATTTAATCCCAAGACCAATGAGTCTGGTGTTGGCTTATAATTATATGGTTGAATCGCCAAAGGCAGATTTGTTAATTAATATTTCTTATGATTTTACTCAAATTTGTTATTTGAAATCCGGACAATTGATTTACTTAAGGAATTTAGGACTCGGATCAAGAAATCTGGAAGTGACCATTAAAGAAAATGGACCATTGGTCCCTGATTCCGGAGAAAAATTGGAGGAAGAGCCGGGCAAAACAGAAGCTCAGGAAAGTCTTTTAAGAAAACGGTTAATGGAAAAATTAAAAGACCTTAAAGTTAAGCAGAATCCGGTTTTACATACTTTTTTCTCTGAAATTTTACGTTCCATTGCCTTCATTCAGGGAGGCAATCGGCAGAATTTCATCGACCGCGTGATCCTAACGGGCTATGGAATTCAAAAAGAAAGTTTGATCCCTTATTTAAAATCAAGATTATCCTTCCCCATTTTTGTAATGGTTCCAAGATTTTCCAGTGAAAACGGAGATAGTATTTTAAGGTATGGTGAGTTTACTGCAGCAGTTGGAGCATTGTTAGCCGAAAAAGATGGAATCAATCTTTTACCTCAGAGCTTTCTGGAGAAAATCAATTTAGCTAAATAAATAAATGGGTTAATTTCCTGATAGTACTCATTGTTCTTACTTTTGGCTATTTAACTTTTGTTCAATATTCCCTGATTCAACAGAAACAATTAGAGCTTGAGAAATTAGAAAAACAATACACTATATTAAATC
>JAGHBR010000516.1 GCA_021160885.1 Caldisericaceae bacterium | reverse complement strand
CTCCATATCTTTCTAAGTTTAAAGATTCTTAGTTTTTAAAATGCCTTTATCAATATGAAACTTTTTTAAAAATAGACAGGCAGTTCGGGGACGGCTTCATGATTTAATAGAACTTTGAAATTATCTCCTCCTGTTTCAGCTATTTTCCCCATATCGCATAATTGACAACCACATCGTACTCGCCCAGGGGGACTTTTTGTTCGACCTCAGTGTCGAACAAATTTTCAAATATATTCAAATGTTTGTATTCCCTTTCGCTTTATCTTAAAAAATTCCCCCTTTCTAATTTTCATTTTTATCTGGCACAAAATTTGTTTAATTTTATAATGAAAGGAGATTGAACCATGGGTGGTAAATATTGCCTGTTTTTATTGATGGCCTTTTTTGTATTGAATCTGTCTGTCGGTTTTGCGCAGGACACCACAAAGGTTAACTCAAATCGAAAGCAACGGCAAATCAAATTTGTGGATAAAAATGGTGACGGTTACAATGATAATGCGCCTGATCATGATGGCGACGGCATTCCCAATGGTTTGGATCCGGACTGGCTGAAAAGCCACAGCAAGAAGCGTCCGACATTTCGTGATCTTGATGGGGATGGCATTAATGATTTAATACAAAACCGCTCAAGAGGTAACAGGAAGTTCTCCCCTGGCAACAAACCACGACTTAAACTAAAAAAGCCGAAACGTCCCGTACCACGATTTGGCCCCAAATTAAAAGGCCGAAAATAGCTTTAAAGTGCCTGAATGGGGCCTGTGAATTTTATTTCGACTGGCACACCTTCCACCTGAGATGGAATTGAAGATTGCACTTCCAAACTTAATTCCGTTACAGACACAATAATACCCGCTTCTCCGCTTTCGGTTTTACCAATACCTACAGCTGTTACGCCTGGAATTTGCAACCAATCTTTTTCCACCTTTTGCTTGATGGCTTTGAGCGCTTGATATGATTTTTCACTCATTTCTTCAATAGCGAATAATGTCCACATTTAGTGCGCTAAAAACGTTCTGAATGCGATTGATCACTGTGCTGGTGCTGCTACCGGCGAACAGCAGCCCAACAATTTCACTGTTCATATTTAAGACCGCCGAACCGCTGTCGCCCCCAGCGCTCATGTTGCCGGCCATTAATTGATCTACAAACAAAGCGGTTTTGTTTTCGCCATAACTTACTTTAACCGTAACATCGACCTGTTCAATTTCACCTGTTGTCCACTCGGTTGTTCTGCCGCTTTTTTGAATTTTCATACCCAATTCGCCCTCAGCCACCTCCTGAATCGATCCGATTTCCGCGATTTCATTAATCACATCATTAGGATTTAAAGGCTGAGCTATGGCACAATCGACCAGATTTTCCTGCGTCTGCCTCTCTTCTAAGCTGACAGCTTTCAGGCGTGTTTTACTGCCCAACAACGCTGCAATGCTATTTAAAATACTTCCTGCGGCATTGCCGATCGAACAGGTACTGTCGCCACCGTTTTCGCCTTCAAAGTGAATCGGCACAAATTCACTGAGGCGCGCAATGTGATCTTCTGGGAATGAACCGCCATCATAAGGTCCGGGCTGCAAAATGGGATCGCCAATTTCAGCCTGATTACTATTGGCCAAGACATGGTTATTGGACAAAATATAAACCACCCCATCTCGTTGTACAAGACACCCCAGAGTACCAGCTGTAATGTTAATGTGCCCAATACTCACCCCACCGGGCGCCGGACGATATCGGGCCGTGTGATCAAACAAGGCATAGAATAAACCCGTTGGTTTAACGTCCGTTGGCAGCCCATTAATGCTTTGTGGCAACAATTCGCTTTCCAGTAAATTTTTCTTGGCCACTTTGGTATCGACCGAGCAGATGACCGCTAACTGATCTGTTTTTTTGCCATTTACTACCTTGTACCCAATGCCAGTTGCCAGAACATGCGGCTTTTTGTGCAACTCCTGTCGATATTCTTTAATAATTTGGCGTGCAGTTGAAAGATTTATAGCCATAATTTTCTCCTCCCCAAAAATGGATAAAATATAATACAAGCAAGATAAATAGATTGCAAATTTTTTCAGACATCGCTTCTCATTTTGAGAATACGATCTAGTTAAATCTGTTTTAAAATAACCTACTAAAAATAGGTTGTTTTTGGGTTCTTCAAAATATGTCGCCTACAAGCCCGGCAAAAATAATTTAACGGATATGACAAGAACGAGGTGCCGGAGATGTAGAGAGTTAAGAGGAACTTGGAATTTGGAACTTGGAACCTGTAATTAGAGACTTTGGCATCAAACATCTTACAGTGAACAATCTTTTAAGAGTAAAGCAGAGTTGTGGTAAATCCCCTTACTCTGAATTCATACACTCTTAACTCTTAATAGCTGTACCCCGGGTGCGAAAAGTGTAACACCGCTCTCTGAGCAGTTGTGAGCGTAGCGAGTTGAAAAATCTCGCTTAAGCTGAATTAACGATTCAGAGAGTCGTGTTACATTTTTGATGATTTCGTATTTCGAAATTCGTGCTTAGAATTTTTAATTTTCTTGTTGTTTGGTAAAAATCCCCCCTTCCGTTCCCCCCTTAATAAGGGGGGAAAT
>JAGHBR010000189.1 GCA_021160885.1 Caldisericaceae bacterium | reverse complement strand
TTCCTGAAACCTTTGAAAAAATCATTAAGAATGTCATTGCCGCGCAGCCGGGAATCTCTAAGTTATTGTTGATATTAGATTCTGTATCAAGCGCAGAATGACAGGTTTGGGGAATCCCCGATTTTTTCAAAGGTTTCAAATTATGTAAACTTTCTGCTCTAGATGCACAATAAATGATCTTTCAAATTTCAAAAATTTTATTTCTGCTAATCTGATAATATCTTAATTGGAAAAATGGCGACCAAAAACTTTCAATCAAAGTTAAAAATTTTTTAATCATATGATTTAAATCACCCTTTCATTTGTTTTTTGATTGGAAATTAAAAATCTTTAAATTGATATTTTAATGGTGGTAATTGCTAAAGCGACAAAGGCTTACAACTTTTCGGAGGAAATCATGGATACTTTGATTGGCTTGAAGTTTAAAGACTGGTTTACTTTGTATCGTCATAGTTTTTTGCATCTGCCTTTTAGCCAGTATTCCAATGTCTTTAAATTAACGTTCCTCAGTATCCGGAACAGCATTTATGCTTACAAAGAAGTAGAACAATTCGGCCAGCAAATAGCGCAAACTAAAATCGATAAACCACCATTGTTTATTTTGGGGCACTGGCGCAGCGGCACGACGTTGCTTCATAAGCTGATTGCCATGGACCCTCAGTTTGCCTATCCAAATGTTTATGAGGTTTACAATCCCTGGACATTTTTAGTCACAGAACAACTACTTAAAAATCGCTTAGAAAAATTACCACCTGAAAAACGTCCCATGGACAATGTTGTGATTTCTTACAAAGATCCGGCTGAGGATGAGTTTGCGCTCAGTCTTTTGAGTTTAAAATCACCGTTAATTGGCTGGGCCTTTCCGCTGCATGAGACCTATTTCGACCGCTATTTGACAATGCATAATATTTCGGAACAAGAACGAAAGGAATGGAAACGGTATTTTGTTTATTTTTTAAGAAAGTTGACCTTAATGTACAATAAACAGTTAGTTTTAAAATCACCCCATCATACGGCCCGGGTAAAGACGTTAACTGAAGTTTTTCCAGATGCAAAGTTTGTTCACATCATTCGCGATCCCTATCGCACATTTCAATCTACAATGAATCTTTATCGAAATACAGTGGCTAAACTTTCTATGCAAAGGCGTGATGAAAATCAAGACCTAGAAGCCATTATTCAACGTTACAAAATAATGTACGATTTTTATCTGGAGGAACGACGACTAATCAAACCTGGTCATTTAGTCGAAATTCGTTTTGAAGATCTGGAAAAAGATTTTTTAAAAGGGCTGGCAGGAATTTACGAACAACTTAACCTGGATGGCTGGCAGCAGTTTGAACCAATCCTAAAAAAATACCTGGAAAGCCAGGCGCGTTATCGTAAGAATGAGTACCCAGAACTCAGCGAGTCTTTGAAACAAAAAATTAATACGGCCTGGCGCAAAACGTTTGAAGAATGGGAATACAGTTTTCATTAGTTTGTATTAAGTTTTTTTAACAATTAATGCTCCAAAAGCATCTTGAAAAAGGCGGCACTTAATAAATTAATTTCTTAAAATACCTGAAATTTTTAGGGTATTATAAAATTTTTTTTGATTCCAATTCATCAACCTTTTATTTTGCAACCGAACATTACTCAAAAGGGATAATGGAAAAAAGAAACGAAACAGATGACGCCTTCATTAGTGATATTAGCTGCAGGGATGGGCAGCCGTTACGGTGGGGTTAAGCAAATTGATCAATTCGGCCCCAACGGCGAAACCATTTTAGATTATTCAATCTATGATGCCTTGATGGTAGGATTCAAGAAAATCGTGTTTGTCATTCGTAAGGAATTAGAAAAAGATTTCAGAGAGGTCTTTGAACCAAAATTAAAAAGTCGGGCTGAATTGCATTTTGTCTTTCAGGAACTGGACAACTTGCCTGATGGGTTTTCTGTTCCGCCTGAACGAAAAAAACCATGGGGCACGGCTCATGCTGTTATGGTTACAGAAGAAGCCGTTCAGGAACCATTTGCCGTGATTAATGCCGATGATTTTTATGGTCGCGGCGCTTATCAGATATTGTTTGACTTCTTAAAAGAGCAGGACCCGGCCAGTACAAATTATGCTATTGTTGGCTACATGCTGGAAAAGACCCTTTCAGAGCATGGGGCTGTTTCCAGAGGAATTTGCCAGGCCGATGAAGCCGGGTTTTTACAGAAAATTGTTGAAAGAACCAAAATTTACCGGAAAGATGATCAAATTATCTATCTGGATGATGACGGGCAGGAAAAGGCGATCTCCGGTGAGACTCAGGTTTCCATGAATATGATGGGCTTTACGCCAACGTTTTTTACCTTTTTAAAAACCTATTTTAGAGAATTTTTACAAGGAAATGCGGCAGACCCCAAAGCAGAATTCTTATTACCCTGGATACTGGATCGTCTGATTCAGAATAAACAGGCCAGCGTTAAGATATTGCCGACGCAAGATCAATGGTTTGGCGTAACCTATCGTGAAGATAAACCTTTTGTACAAAAGAATATTCAACAGTTAATTGCCGAAGGAAAGTATCCACAGAACTTGTGGACGGTTTGAAACAAAAACAGGGCCTCTCTTATGGAGGCCCTGATTGTATTAAAAAAGCTGCGTTTAATGTGAAGCTATTTATTTACCTGAAAAGTACGATCACCTTTTTCAAAAAAGTTTACAATCTGACGGGCAGCCGCTAAACCGGCGTTAATGTTGGCTTCTGCGGTTTGAGCGCCCATCTTTTTAGGCGTAAAAAAGAAACGGCCTGCGTATTTTTCGGCAATCTCCGCGGCACAATCCGGGGCAATATCCGAAATGTATTTAAAATCTTCTCGTTCGGCAAACATCTTCAGTAAATCGTCTTCATTAATAATTTCTTTACGGGCTGTGTTGACCAGCACCGCATTTTGGGGCATTCTGGACATTAATGCAAAATTAATGGACTTAATAGTCTTTTCATTAGCCGGGATGTGCAACGAGACATATTGACATTTTTCGTACAATTCTTCCACTGATTTTAAAGGTGTGACCCCTTCCTTCGAGATTTCATCATCGGGAATAAACGGATCGAAAGCGAATAGTTTCATGCCAAAACCTTTGGCGATCTGGGCGACCCGTTTGCCGACGTGACCAAAGGCGTGGATGCCCAGCGTTTTTCCTTTTAGTTCCGTGCCGGGTTTGCCATTAAATTGGTTACGGGCCATGTAAACCATCATTCCCAGGGCGAGTTCAGCCACCGCGTTGGCATTTTGCCCGGGCGTGTTCATGACCACAATGCCGCGTTCAGTGGCCGCCTGTAAATCGATGTTGTCATAACCTGCGCCGGCCCGGACAATAATTTTTAAGTCTTTAG
>JAGHBR010000484.1 GCA_021160885.1 Caldisericaceae bacterium | reverse complement strand
GTTAAATTCAATATAATTAATAATTATTGTACTTTTTATCTTGATTTACAAAAAAATTAATTGTATTTTCAGATAAAATAATATTTAAGGAAAAATAATCAGGTAGTTGGAGGTAAGCTTTATGAAAACGGTTACGAAAAAAGATGTAGCCAAGAACTGCACAGGAATTAAACGAAAAGATTTACACAGCAGAAAAATTTGTTGATGCTGTCTTCACAGTATTACGAAAAATATTAAGAGAAGCAGACCCTGAAGTCAGAATTGAGATTCGAGATTTTGGTGTATTTGAGGTAAAAAAGACAAGACCAAAACCCAAAGCAAGAAATCCCCGCACTGGCGAAATTATATATGTTCCTGCACGTCGTAAAACGCATTTTAAAGCTGGCAAACTTTTAAAAGAAGTTTTAAAAAAGCCATTACCTCCAGAAGAGTCCTGATAAAAGGACGGCATTTGATTTTTGCTTTATGGGGAAAATTTTAGGTCTGGATATTGGATCAAAAAGGGTGGGTGTAGCCATCAGCGATGAGCTGGCCTTTTTGGCGCATCCATTAAAAACGATACCCTGGAAAGGGTACAAATTATTTGCCAGAGAAATAGAAAACCTCATAAATGAGCATTCCATCACAAGAATAGTTGTTGGCGTTCCTTATACTCTTGAGGGGAATGTTTCGCAAAAGACCGGGGAAATTCTACGTTTAATTGAAAAATTGCGCAGGCGATTTACAACAATCCCAATCATTGAAATCGATGAAAGTTTAAGCACAAAACGAGCGCACGATGCCCTCCATCGTGTGGGTAAAAAACCAAGTAAAAAACGGCAGCAAATAGATCAGATCGCTGCTGTTTTTATTTTACAAGATTATTTAGATTCCATTCGTTAATCTTAGGAGGAATTGTATATGGTCATTATGATGGAAAAAGAGACCACAGAAAGCCAGATAGAGCATGTGATCGAGTTCCTTGATGAAAAAGGGCTCTCTGTTCATAGATCGACCGGTGTTGAACATATTGTATTGGGTGTCATTGGAGATGTTTCTAAACTGGATATCCGCGATCTTAAAGTACTTCCAGGGGTGGCTGATGCCTACCGAATATCGGTCCCCTATAAAAGGGCAAGTCGAGAATTTCAACATGAGAATACACTTATTAAAATTGGCGATGTGGAAATTGGCGGGAATGAAATTGTAGTTATTGCCGGGCCCTGTTCGGTTGAGTACAAAGAACAAACCATGATCATTGCTGAACGGGTTTCCAAAGCGGGGGTTAAAATATTGCGCGGTGGCGCCTTTAAACCTCGTACGTCGCCATATTCTTTTCAGGGATTAGGAGAAGAGGGACTTAAAATTTTAAGAGAAGCGGCGGATAAATATGGGATGTTGGTGATTACCGAGGCCATGGACAAAGATCAAATTGAGTTAATAAGTGATTATGCTGATATCATCCAGGTTGGGGCGCGAAACATGCAGAACTTTTCTTTTATTAAAGCTCTGGGAAAAGCGAAAAAACCGGTATTCTTGAAACGGGGCATTGCCGCTACTATTGAAGAATGGCTGATGTCAGCTGAATACATTCTGTCCGGCGGTAATGAAGATGTTATTTTGTGTGAACGCGGTATTCGCACTTTTGAAACCTACACGCGGAACACGCT
Source organism: Caldisericaceae bacterium (assembly GCA_021160885.1). GTDB lineage: Bacteria > Calditrichota > Calditrichia > Calditrichales > Calditrichaceae > Caldithrix. Next base: position 13,925 of record JAGHBR010000484.1, on the reverse strand, counting down.
CGATCTATCAGCCATTCCGGTGGTTAAAAAATTGAGCCATTTGCCCGTTTTTGCAGATCCATCTCACGGCACCGGACTGCGCAATAAAGTGATCCCGATGGCACGGGCTGCGGTGGCTGCCGGCGCCGATGGCATTATGGTGGAAGTGCATCATGATCCGGAACATGCCCTGTCTGATGGCGCCCAGTCGCTTTATCCCGATCAGTTTGACGAACTCATGCAACAAATTCGCGTGATTGCCAGGGTAATCGGCAGGAAAATTGCCGAATCTGTGGCATAGTTGAAGATGGTTTAAAATAAAAGCACAAGAAAAGACAAATCCTGGTTTGTACAAAAAGTTCTGAATTTTAATCAGCTTAGAATATTGAAAGATCAAGCAATAGAGCGCGTCGTTAGGCCGAGCAGCAGGAATCTTTGGCAGAGAAGCCGGGACAGTAAAGTTTTTTGACGCAAGGAGTAAAATTCAGAATTTGGCAAACTTGTAAGATTGTATAACGAAGAAGTGCAATAAAGGCAAAGCTCTTTAGAACTTGACCAGAATTAGAGTTTTCAATAAGCTTGCTTAACTCAAAAAATCAGAATAGGTGACTGACTGATGAAAATTGTGATTAGTGGGTTGGGCTTAATGGGTAGCTCATTAGCTTTAGCCATTAAAAATAAACATCCCGAAACAGAAATCTGGGGTTATGATTTTCCTTCTATTATCTCTCAGGCACTGGAGAAAAAAATCATTGATAAGGCTGTAAAAAATTGGCCGGGGGCTTGTGCTGAAACGGATATTGTCTTTCTGGCAACGCCCATTAAAATCATTGAAAAACAATTAGTCGAGTTGAATAAAATTATTGACAAAAATACGATTGTGACCGATTTGGGTAGCACAAAACAAAACGTACATCGTATTGTTGATGCGTTAAATTTTAGCGGAACCTTTATTGGTGGGCACCCCATGACCGGCTCAGAAAAAAGCGGTTTGGAGGCGGCTAATCCTTTACTTTACGAAAATGCTGTTTATATTCTTACAGGAATTAATTCGGAGAACCAAGAGTTTGCCGATAACAAACTCATTTCTTTGTTAGAAGACATCAAAGCCCGCGTACTTTTATTGACGCCGGAAGCCCATGATGAAATTATGGCTATGATCAGCCATTTGCCGCAGCTTATTGCTATTAATCTGGTGAATATGGTGGGCAAACGCAATAATCCTGATAAACCATATCTGGATTTGGCGGCCGGAGGATTCCGTGACCTGACGCGCATTGCCAGCAGTAATTTTTCCATCTGGAAAGACATTCTGGAACGAAACCGTGAAAACATTAAAAAAGCCTTGCAGGAATTAATCGAATTACTCGAAAAACAGTCGCAGAATATAGGCGATTTATCTGAAGATTTTCACTCGGCCAATTACTACCGTCAGCAAATCCCCAAAGCTTCTAAAGGCTTTTTACATCCTTTGATTGATGTTTTGGTTTATGTGCAGGATGAACCAGGCACCATTGCCCGCATGTCAAATGCATTGGCAGAGCAGGGCATTAACATACGAGATATTGAATTGTTAAAAGTCAGAGAAAAAGAAGGCGGGGTTTTTAGAATTTCTTTTGCAGACCTGGAAGAAGCAAAACAGGCAATAACAATATTAAATAATAACAATTTCAGAGCTTTTTTAAGAGAGTAATATTCGGGAGAAAAATGAAATGGAAAAACTGCGTGTAGCACTTGTAGGTCTGGGAAAAATTGCCCAGGTGGCCCATTTACCCAGTCTAAAAAAGATGGATGATGTAGAAATTGTAGCAGTTTGCGATGTTGATGAAAAGAAAATGGCCAGCATTCTTTCCCGTTTCAAAATTCCTAAATGGTACAATGTGTTTGATGAAATGATTGCAAAAGAAAAGATCGACGCCTTACATATTTGTACAACCAATCATTATCATTATCCCATGGCCTTAATGGCCTTAAAGAAAGACATACCCGTGTTGATTGAAAAACCCATTGCTCTAAATGCCCGGGATGCGCAACGTATTGCCGATCTTGCAGCCAAACGCAATGTGCCGGTGGTAGTTGGTATGCATAACCGATTTCGCGATGATGTGCAATTGTTGAAAAATTTTCTAAACGAAAAAGAGCTGGGCGAGCTTTTTTACTTAAAAGCCGGTTGGCTTAAAAAATGGAGCAAAGAAACTTCACTTACCTGGCAGGTAAAAAAACAATACTCTGGCGGCGGCGTTTTAATGGACCTGGGCATTCAGTTAATAGATATGGCGCTTTATTTGGTAAATAAGCCTAAAATTTATTCGACCAGACTATTTGCTTACAATATTAAACCGGAATATCAAGTTGAAGATTCGGCTCTGGTTGTTCTTGAAACTGAAAACGGTATCAGTATGACCTTTGAAATGAGCTGGAATTTGCACCTGGATCATGATGTACAATATCAGCACTTATTTGGCAAAAGCGGTTCGGCCTATTTGAATCCTTTACGTATCCAAAAGGACCTGCATGGAAACTTAGTAACCGTAACGCCCATTTCTGAACAAAAATCGCGTGACCGTTACTTGCGAGCTTACGAAGCTGAAATTCGCCATTTCATTAATGTGGTTAAAGGGGAGGAAGAGAATATCTCCTCAGCCCAGGATGCTGTTGAAACAATGAAAATCATCGATGCGCTTTATCAGTCTGATCTAGAAAAAAAAGAGATTAAATTGTTTTGATGTACGAGTGAGCAAAGGAAGTGGAAGGTGGATTTATTGGTGAATGTGCTTTCTGAAATATCGTAGGAGAAGACAAGAATTGTAAAGACAAACGATGAAATACAGCCCTGAAAAACATCATCGTCGTTCTATTCGATTGAAGGGATGGGATTATCGCCGTCCCGGGTGGTATTTTGTGACCATGGTGACACATAATCGTGAATGTTTGTTTGGGACGGTGGAAAACAAAAAAATGATTTTGGGAAAATTGTGGATTACCATTGGCGTAAATTGCCCAATCATTTTCATGGGATTGTACACATTGTCCGTTGGCCGGATGGTTGCCATCAATCGGTAGGGGCGATGCATTCCCGTGAACAATTTATCGATCAACAAAATTCCCTTATTAATAACGACCAAAATACAAATGAGGGAAATTTTACCAATAGGAATGCATCGTCCCTACGGGGGGCACACGGAACATTACCCGGTTAATTATCGTCCATAATTCAAAATTTTTTGTCCGTAACCACACGAAAAATCAATCGGATTCGCCAGACGCCGGGTGCCAAATTGTGGCAACGTAATTATTATGAACACATCATTCGCAATGATATGGATTTGCAACGTATTCGGGAACATATCAATAATAATCCATTAAATTGGGAATCTGATAAACATTATGTGTGAAATTTTATGATGAAATTAGACAACACTTTTCCCGTGCATCGTCGCAATTATTGCAGGGGATGGTTACCATCAACCAGGCTAACGCCATCGCAAGAGCAATCGGCCAATCGCTACGTTGATTTTGATACAAAACCTTATCATTCCATTCTAAAAATAAAAACGTATTCAAAGAAAAATGGATATTAATAAATCTTTTGCATTAAACACAGTTAATTTCTTAACTTAAATAATATGCGATTAATAAATTTTTGCATCTGGTGGATTGGGTTAAGTTTCATTTACCTCTGGGCACAGCAAGTCGTGCCAAATCAGAAAGTGATTGAAAATCTGTTTTTTCAAGCGCTCGATTCAATTTTAATTGACGAAGCTATACGGACCGGATCGCCAAACTATGACTTTGAAAATTTAAACGATGAACAAAAATCCTTTTGCCGGAGCAGGATAGTTAAATATTTTGATCAAAAAAAATTGCAACCATCAGATAAGGTAGAAAACCGAAAACTGATTATTCAGCAATTTGAACCGCAGATCAAATATTTTGAATCCGTTGGTCAACTGTTTGGCGCAGGTAAAAGAATCAAACGGCAAATCAGCCTGAAGTTTAGCGCCTATCTGTCTGATCCTGAAAAACTTTCGGACAATGCCGCTTACTGGGAATTGAATTTAAAACAGGTAGATCAGGTAGATCGTACTAAAATCCGGTCTCTGGAACAAAGTCCCTATTCTTTTACCCGGGGCAATTGGGCCAGTTTTTCGGCATGGACAAGAATTTTGCAACCAATGGTTATTATTGGTAGTATGACCATATTGGTCTATTTATTTTACAGTTTAAGAAGTTGAATGAACTTGTTAATTAATTGAGCGTTAAAGCGCAATTAATACAAAATATTAAGTCGGAGGATTGAACTTGGTTAAAAATGGAATTTATCTTCTAATTGCCTTGTTTTTGTTTGCTTGTGCGGGAGTCCGTCCCAAACCAGATTGGACAGCGGAACAATATTTCAGATATGCTAAAAAACTTTTTGAAGATGAAGATTATTACGAAGCTGCTAATGAATTTACGGTTGTAACTTTACGCTATCCGGGCAGCAGTGTGGCCGATAGTGCGCAATTTTATCTAGCAGAATCGCACTATATGATGAAAGAGTATCTGATTGCCGCTGCTGAATACGAAAAATTAATTACCAATATGAGCAGAAGTAAATTGGTGCCGCTTGCCCAGTACAAACTGGCCGATAGTTATTACCGCCTTTCACCACGACCGGAATTGGATCAGGAATACACTTTAAAGGCCATTCGTGAATTTCAGATTTTTATTGAAGATAACCCGACTCATCCTTTAAAAGATGAGGCTTTGAAAAAAATTGCAGAATTACGTTCCAAGCTGGCTTTAAAGGAGCTGAAGAATGCCGATATCTACCGAAAAATGCACGAGTACAGAGCGGCCATAATTTACTATGATCAGGTGCTGGCTGATTATTACGATACAGAGTGGGCTGATGATGCCCTGTTAGGCAAAATTGAAACCTATCTGGAAATGGGCGATCTGCAGTCAGCAGCTAAAGAAATCGAAAAGTTTAAAGCCCAGTTTCCCGAAAGCTCTCTGATGGAAAAAGTGGAAAAACTTTCCAAAAAGATTCCTGAGGCTGAAAATGAGCAGGTCCTCTCCGGCTCAAAAAATTAAAATCGGCCTTTTTGGCGGTAGTTTTGATCCCATTCATCACGGTCATTTAATCGTGGCTGAATGGTTACTCAATGAGTTGGAATTAAACTCAGTTTACTTTGTCCCAGTTTACAAACACGCCTTTAGCAAAAAAAGTGAAATTACTCCTGCTCAGCAAAGACTTGAAATGGTAAAATTAGCTGTTCAGGATTTTGAAAATTTTGAAGTTTCTGACTTTGAGATCTCTAAAAAAGGCATTTCCTACACTATTGACACCGTGCGTTTTTTCAAAAAGAAATTCCCGAACGCTCGGCTTTTCTTTTTTATCGGTGGAGATAATCTGGCCGAATTTCATCTCTGGAAAGATTACCAATTGCTTGTAGAATTAACCACCTTTGTGGTTTACGATCGGCCCGGGGGCCAAATACCTGATCATCTGCCAAAAGAAAAATTCCTGTTTGTCAAAGCCCCGTTAATTGAAATTTCATCGACCATCATCCGTCAGCGCTGTAAAGCAGGAAAGACTGTAAAAAGTCTGATCCCCTTGCCTGTGTGGCAGTACATTCAACAAAATCATTTGTATTCTGCCTGACTAAACGGAACGTTTCTTTTTTTAAACCGTAATCAGGTAATGAATGAGTATTAAGAAACAGAAATTATGGCCAATTTAAAAGAAAAATTAGATTTAGTCCCTGCAAATCCGGGCTGCTATTTATTTAAAGACCAGAACGGCAAAATTTTGTATGTGGGTAAGGCTAACATATTACGTAACCGGGTGCGCTCCTATTTTCATAAATCGCGTCCTTACCATCCGCGCTTAAATGCTCTGGTGCGAAAAATTGCTGACATTGAATGGATTGTTACCGATTCCGAAGTGGAAGCTTTAATCTTGGAAAATAATCTTATTAAAGAATATAAACCAAAATACAACGTCAATCTCAGAGATGACAAATCGTATCCATACATTCGTATTACCAATGAAGATTTTCCTCAGGTGTTTGTGACGCGAAAAATTGAGCGGGATGGCTCAGAATATTTTGGGCCTTACACAGAGGTAAAGAATGTGCGTTATGTGTTAAAAACTTTGCGCCAAATTTTTCCCATCCGTTCATGCAAGTATCAATTAACGCCTCAGGTTATTGCTCAAAAAAAAGTCGATTTGTGCCTGGATTATTACATTAAAAAGTGTAAAGGCCCCTGTCAGGGATTGCAAAGTAAAGAAGACTACGCTCGCCTGATTGATCAGGTTCGGAAATTTTTAAAAGGCAAAACCGAAGAACTGGTACAGGAATTACGGTCACAAATGGTCGAACTGGCTGAGCGGATGGAATTTGAAGAAGCGGCATTGGTGCGAGACCGACTGCAGGCCCTGGAACGCTACAGAAACAGCCAAAAAATTGTGCAGAGCGATTTTAAAGGCCGCGATGTGTTTGCTATTGCCCTGGAAGATAAGGAAGCCTGTGTGGTCGTTTTTAAAATTCGTGAAGGCAAAATTATTGGAAAACAGCATTTCTATTTAAAACAGGTAGGCTGGAAAAATGAATCTGAAATCATGGAAGAATTTTTGAATCAATACTATTTCACCAATCAGGATATTCCGCAGGAAATTTTTCTTCCGCTAAATCTTGAATCGGAACAGACAATTAATGAATGGCTGACACAAGACTCAAAGCGAAAAGTGCAAATCGTTGTACCTCAAAAAGGTGATAAGCACAAATTGGTGCAAATGGCAGTTAAAAATGCGCGCTATTTGCTGGACGAATTACAATTGCAAAAAATGAAAAAAGAACAAACCGTGCATTTCAGCGTTGTTGCCTTACATTGTGATCTAAATCTGCCTAAACCCCCTTTAGTGATTGAGTGTTTTGACATTTCCAATATTCAAGGAACCGATGCTGTAGCTTCAATGGTCTGTTTCGAGAACGGCAAACCCAAAAAGAGTGAATACCGGCATTTTAAGATCAATACTAAACAAACTCCTGATGATTTTGCCATGATGCGTGAAGTGGTAAGGCGACGCTATGAACGACTGTTAAAAGAGAAAAAAAGGTTGCCGGATCTAATTGTTGTGGATGGCGGTAAGGGACAACTCTCTTCGGCCTTAACAGTTCTTACACAATTGGGCCTTGAAGAGCAGCCGATTATTGGCCTGGCTAAAAGGCTGGAAGAGGTTTTTGTGCCCTTTGAAAAAGAATCGATTCTTTTACCTCGTAATTCGTCTGCCCTGAAATTGCTGCAACAAATTCGCGATGAAGCGCATCGTTTTGCCGTAAGTTACCATCGCAAACGCAGAAAGAAAAGGACATTAACTTCACAGCTTGATCAAATTCAGGGTATTGGCCCAAAACGTCGCCAAAAATTGCTGACTGTCTTCGGTTCTGTAAAAAATATTGCTAGCTGTTCAAAAGAAGAGTTAATGTCCAAAGCACATCTACCGGAAAAAGTAGCCGAACAAATTGTGCGCTATTTTAAAACAAATCCTTTGTAAAAAATTGTGAACCCTATATTGGGGACTTAACACTTAACAAATTTTGAATTTTGAATGGATGTATTCAGTTAATCATCAATTCCCTGATATTTGTTTGTTCATTATCAAATACTTGTTTTACTTATTATTTCTGAATTTCCACGATCTTTGAATGCGGCTACAAAAAGGGTTGCCTGTCACCGTTAAAGCATTGCTACAATAAAGCGAGTGATTCTTCTAAAAAAATACTTCAAGATCAAATTGATTGTCAGCCTGTTATTCTTTATTTTAGAACAAGGTTGGAAATAGGGATTAAAGAAGCATTAAATTTACCTGATAATGTCGTGAGCTTCCAGAGAATCAAGATAAACAAAGTGTCATTTAGCTATTGATTTCTTGCTTGAGGTTAATTTTTACAATAAAAATCTAAAACTTTTCCCGTTTCATGACGATTGATTAAGCCATAATCATTCTTTGAGGAGATTTTTCATGAAGTGGTTAAAAAAGACCCTGATAGGCGCTTTCTGGGGAATTTTGGCAGCCATTATCATCTGGGCCATCACGCGCTATGTTGCCCACGATTTATTTTACACCTACGAGGCCAAAACCTACGATTGGCGCATTACTAAAAAATTTGAAGAACAACCTACCATCGATGACATCATTATTATTGATATCGATCAAAGAGCCATCCAAAAGTTAGGCAAATTTAGCCAATGGCCGCGTGAATACCATACGCAAGTCGTTGATTTTTTACACCGGGCGGGAGCGCTGGCGGTGGGCTTGGATATTCTTTACGATAAAGATATCTGGCATCCGGAACAGGACAAGGAATTTGTGCAAACGGTGCGCAATGCGGGCAATGTCTTCTCAGCAATTTATTTTGCCCCCGCCGATTCTGATAACTGGCTGCCGGTTATGAAGTCGGAACCTGAAGGTTTTGAGGCAGAACGTTTTTACTACACCATGCCATTGGAAAGCGAAAAGTATTTTAAAAAAGAAGATCGTTTTGAGAGTGAGTTTGTGGAATTGTTAAATGCCAGCAGGGGCGTTGGGCACGTAAATTTCATTGGCGATGTGGATGGTGTGGTCAGAAGCATTCATCTTTTTACCAATTTTAATCATCACCTTTATCCGACGCTTAGTTTTAAAATTTTTATGGACGCTATTGGCGTAGATTCTGTTATTTTTGATCCACAACTGCAATTCATGAATTTGTTTCGGGAAAGGGAACTGCTGTTACAGATCCCAACAGATGAATATGGGAACCTCTTCATTAACTGGGCTGGCCCCTTTAAAACGTTTCGTTACATCAGCTTTTATGATGTGTTGAAAGCCAAAGAAAGAAATTTACCACCGGAAATTTTCCAGAACAAAATCGTCTTGTTGGGTACTTCTTTAGCTGGTCTTTATGATTTAAGGAATGTCCCGTTCGAGCGGGCATTTCCTGGAGTTGAAATTCATGCTAATATTCTCTACACCCTGATTAATCAAAACTTTATTACCAGAATGAACGAAAAATCAACGTTTTTGTTGTTGATTTTAATTGGTTTGATTTTAGGCGTTATCTTAATCCGTACGCGTCCGTTGTTTAGCATTATTTTTATTGTGGTATTAGGATTTGTTTATGTGATTACCGTAACCATCATCTTTTTTGAACAGAGCTACTGGATTGAGATTATCGCGCCCTTATTAACCATCGTTTTGAGTTTTTCTTTGATCTATGTTTACCGTTACATTACCGAAGAGAAAGACAAACGCTTTATCCGGTCAACCTTTTCCCACTTTGTCACCAAGTCTGTTGTCGATGAATTGCTGGCCAATCCTGAAAAAATTAAGTTGGGCGGCGAGAAAAAAGAATGTACGGTTTTGTTTAGCGATGTGGCAGGCTTTACCACCATTTCTGAACAGCTTGAACCGGAAGAATTAGTGCATTTATTAAATGAATATTTAACGGAAATGACCAATATCGTTTTTAAATATGAAGGCATGCTCGATAAATACGAGGGCGATGCCATCATGGCTGTTTTTGGCGCCCCGGTAGAAAGAGGCAACCATGCTTACCAGGCTTGCGCAACGGCTTTGGAAATGCAGCAAAGATTGGTAGCCATGCGGGAGGTGTGGCGTAAGCAAAACCGGCCGGAATTAAGAATGCGCGTCGGAATTAACACCGGGCCTATGGTGGTTGGTAACATGGGCTCAGAAAGCCGCTTTGACTACACGGTAATGGGCGACGCGGTTAATTTAGGCGCACGACTCGAACCGGCCAACAAAATCTATGGCACTAACATTATGATCGGCGAAGGAACGGTTAAAAAAGCAGGCGATCTCATTATTGCCCGTCCGCTGGATTTACTGCGTGTTAAGGGGAAAACCGAACCTGTCTGGGTGTATGAATTGCTGGGCCTGAGTGAAAAAGGAGTCAGCGACGATATGATGCGTATAATCGAATTGTTCAAAAAAGGATTAAGTCACTACCTCAAACGCGACTGGGATTCGGCAATAAACTACTTTATGCAGGTATTGGCTATTAAAGAAGATGACGGCCCGGCGCAACGTTATCTGGAACGTTGTAACTTTTTTAAAGAAAATCCACCGGCAGAAGAGTGGGATGGTGTTTACACACAAACAACAAAATAAGCTGTTATTAATTTTGGGAGTTACTTTACTCCTTGTATTAGCCTGTGGACAAAGTGGAAAAAACGCCAGGCAGCAATTTGATGATGATTCTACACTTGTTTTCAAACATTTTAAACTGGCCAACGCCAGACAGGCCTTTAAAAAGGCCATTGCGCAATTTGAAAAAAATAATCCCGGCGTAAAAGTAAAAGAGGAGATTCTGCCTTCCAATACCAATATTCAGCACCAGTTTTATGTAACCAGCCTGGAAGCCAGATCGTCAGATTTCGATGTCTTTCTGATTGATGTGATCTGGACGCCGGAATTTAGTCTGGCAGGCTGGTTAGAAGACCTTTCGGACTTACTGCCGCCGGAAGAACAAAGTGATTTTTTCCATGCTCCGATTCAGGCAGATATTTATCGGGGCCGGCTTTATGCCATTCCCTGGTACATTGATGCGGGTGTCTTGTATTACCGCAAGGACCTGCTGCAAAAATATGGTTTTAGTCCGCCAGTTACTTTTGAAGAATTGGTAAATCAGGCGCAAGTGATCCTGAGAAACGAAAAGCGGCCAGACCTGAACGGCTTTTTGTGGCAGGGAAAACAATACGAAGGATTAATCTGCACTGCCAATGAAATTATTTCTGGTTTTGGCGGACAAATTATTGATGCACGGGGCAAAGTGCATTTAACCGATCCTGCAACGCGGCAGGCTTTACAATGGTTGAAAGATTGCATTTACCTCTACAAAATTTCGCCCGCCTGGGTGTTATCTGCCGATGAAGAAAGCACACGGCTTAGCTTTTTAAACGGCCATACGCTTTTTTTAAGAAACTGGCCCTATTGCTGGACTTTTTTCCAGCGGGAAGATTCCAAAGTGCGGGGTAAGGTTGGGGTGACGCATATTCCTGCACTTGCGGGAATAACAGGAAAAAGTACACTCGGCGGATGGCAATTAGCAATCAATCGTTTTTCGGCAAAAAAAGAGCTGACGAAACGTTTGGTAAGCTTTTTGGCCAGCCCGCAGATGCAGCTCCAGTTTGCTCTGGAGGTTGGTACCAAACCCACACGCAAACCGCTTTATCAAAATCCTTTTCTAATTAAAGAACAACCGTTTATCGTAAAACTTTTCCCTATTTTAGAAAATACTATTCCCAGACCTGTTACGCCGCTTTACTCCCAGATTTCTCAGATTTTACAGGTTGAATTTTCCGCAATTTTATCCAACATACGGCCAGTGGACAAAGCTTTGAAATCAGCTAAAGTTCAAATAGAGCATGTTCTTGAATTAGAAGAGCTCAAAAAAGAAATTGAAAAGTAAAACACATTTGGAAAATTTTTGTTTGCCTTAAAAAAGGCAGTAATTTAAACTATGAAAAAAAACACAGCGATTTTCTTCTTAATACCGGCGCTTTTGTTGCTTTTTTTGGTAGCGCTTTTCCCACTCGGTTACGGGTTTGTCCTTGGCTTAATGCGCAAAATGCCGGTCTTTGGAATTTCAAAATTCGTTGGTCTGGAAAATTTTCTTTTTTTGTTAAAAGACCTGCGCTTTCAACAAAGCCTGTTGACCACCTTAAAATTTACTGTGATCTCTGTTCCGCTGGAATTGTTGTTGGGCTTAGGGTTCGCTCTGCTTTTACGGGAAAAAATTCCCGGTAATTTTTTGTTAAAAATTACATTGATGATTCCCTGGGCCATTCCGACTGTAGTTTCGGCGCGCATGTGGGAGTGGATTTACAATCCGGAATATGGCTTGCTAAATTATTTACTGAAAGAGGTGGGGCTTCTAAATAACGCGCTGAACTGGCTTGGTCATCCTTTCTGGACGTTGCCGGCCATTATTCTGGCTGACGTCTGGAAAACCACACCGTTTGCTGCCTTGCTGATTTACGCCGGTTTACAAGCCATCCCTGAAGAGCTTTACGAGGCCGCAAAAATCGATGGGGCAGGCGCTTTAAGGCGATTAATCCACATTACCCTGCCCCTGATTTTTCCGATTATCTTGATCGTAGGTGTTTTCCGTACCATGGATGCCTTCCGTATTTTTGACCTCATTTACGTAATGACGGGCGGCGGCCCTGCCAATATCAGTGAAACCATGAGCGTTTACGCTTACAAACTGCTTTTTCAAACTCTGCAATTTGGCTATGGCTCGGCCGTTTCGATCATTATGTTTTTGATTATTGCTTTATTAAGCGGACTTTACGTTTTTATTTTAAACCGCAAATTTCAAATTCTGCGCTAATTTAATACTCAATAAAAATTAACTTCCTCCGATTATTGTAACAGTTTAATAAACGTAATAAACGATTAAGGGAAAATGGTAGAGAAGTACAAAATTTTAGCAGTTGACGATAATCCAATAAATCTAAAACTTTTATCGAGCGCTTTAATCAATTCCAATTACCAGATTTTTACAGCTTCTTCCGGAAAGGAAGCGCTGGAACTGGTACATTCCGTCTTGCCAGATTTAATTTTGTTGGATGTAATGATGCCTGATATGGATGGTTACCAGGTGTGTAAAAAGCTACAGGAAAACGAAGAAACACGTTTTATTCCGGTCATTTTTCTGTCTGCCAGAAATGATGCTATGGATAAGGCCAAAGGTTTGGCTATTGGAGCTGTCGACTATTTAACTAAACCTTTTAATCCATTGGAAATCAGCGCACGGGTCAGGACGCATCTTACATCCCGAAAAGCGATCATCAGCCTGATGCGCAAAAATCAGGAACTGCAAGAAGAACTCCAAAAGATAAAAGAAAAGCATCTTGCATCAGAAGAAAACATCTTCAAATATCTGCAAAAAATTAATGGCACGTGGTACCATTTAAAAGAAGATGCTTTTCAGTTCTTTTCCCTGTCCAAAAGTAATCAATTCCCAATTACGAGGAGCACAGTTCCTGTTTTTAATTCAGACACGTTGTTGGCCTTGCTCCATTTTAATGGCTTTAATAAAGATCATCAAACACTGGTCGTCAAATTATTGCTACAAAAATTTTTGGAAGGCTTCTTTTGGGAGAGGCCTGGTAAAAGAATTGAGCCTGACGAGCTTAAGGCGCTTTTTTTACTTTTATTGGAAAAATTTTCGCCTGATATTTATCAACCGGCCTTTACCTTTGGCCTTACCCTTGTTGATTTTAAAGATAATGAAATCTTCTTTTATGGTTTGCATCAAAACGAACCTCTGATAATTTTCCCCAATGGCCAAAGCGTGCCGCTGGCTGGTAAAGTAATTGAAGTGGAATCTGAACTAAAAAATTTTATTAATGCCCTGCAGTCAAAAATCGAAGCAAAACAGTGGATCGTATGGTATCACAATGATTCAAAACCGGTCGACACAGAAAAAATTAGAAATGTAATTGCAGATGCACTTGAAAAATGCAATTCTGATTTGCAGCAATTTGTGTTGCTATTAGATCAGCAAATTCAACCAACAGATCAGGATGTCAGTTTTAGCGTTTTGCAAATTCGCTAAGAATTTTTTTCATTTCTCTTTTAAAGATAATGAAATACTGTCAATTGGTCTTGCAAAAATTATTTTTTAAGCCGCGTTTGATATGAAAATCCGGCAGTTCTCAGAAATCCAACGCGCGGTGCAGTAAGCGAATATTTCGCAAGTTCAACCAGCTTGAACACTCTAAAAATCGTGTTTAGTCATTTTGGGCGATGAAAGGAATCTTAAAAGATATATAAAAACAAAAGATTTCTCAATGATATGCTTCTCGAAATGACAAATAAAGAGCTTTTTAGAGTTGACCCATATATATTTTGGTTCTTTTTAGTTTTGAGTGGGTAAGCCATT
>JAGHBR010000376.1 GCA_021160885.1 Caldisericaceae bacterium | reverse complement strand
TACAACGAAAGCCGTCAAAATATTTACAGCCAGTGGTTCTGGTTAAACGACCAGCATCAGCCCGACTGGCAACTGGACGCCGGCTTTGAGAGCAGCCGTCGAAAGTACCGCTTTACCGCACAAACCGAACGGTTACGCTTTGATCGCTACCTGGTACAGTTCAATAAAAAATTTACCAAAATGTTCTTACCTTTTGCCGTGCAAATTAAGGCGAATCAGGTAAAAGCCTGGGGTACGCCATACAGTCGCAAATACACCGACTCCCAACTAGACGCAGGTTTTACAAGTTCCTGGCAAGCACGCTCTGACTTCAAGTTAGACGTGCAGCTAAATTTTGCCCATCGCTGGGCACAAACAATCCTTTTGAATCCTTACTTAAAAATTACCTGGGGGCAAAAACCTTTTTCACTTAACGCGTCGTTCAACAGTTACGGACGTTTGCCCACCATTAACGAACGATTTTTCCACTTTAACGGTATTGACGGGCAAAGAAGCCTGAAACCGGAGCGGCATTTTAACAGCCAATTCACAATAGAAACACAAGCCACTCCCTGGGCTAAAACGCAATTTGGCCTGGTAATGCATCGCATTAACAATGAAATCAATTTCAATAATCAAAGATTTTACAACGCCGGTGACCGCTATTTCAATTATCTATTTGGCAAAGCCAGCTTTACGGTGCACAAATTTTTACTGAATATTGGCGGGCAAAGCGCTGTAAGCGGAGAATTAATCGGCGCTGACTACTCCGCTTTTGCCCATGCCCGTTACAGCGACCGCTGGTATCACGACCGCGTTCTGGTTAAAGCCAGCGCAACTTTGCAGTGGCAGGGCCCGGCAAAAATACTGGCCTATCAACCTTACAGTGAGCGTTTCTTCCTGGCGGGCGGCAAATGGCCGGAACAACTTTTGTTGCATTACAAAGTTTCGGCTACCATCAAGGATGCGGTTTTCTTTTTAGAAATGGACAACGCGCTGGGCCAGCAATACCAGATTATTCAGGGCTATCCGGAACTTTACCGCCGTGTGCGTGTCGGCCTGAGCTGGGTGCTCTGGAACTGATTTAAGTTAAGAGTTTAAGAGTTAAGAGTTAAGAGTTAAGAAAAACCAATAAGGGGAGTTTAAATTACGCTTAGAGACTAACCCTTATTAAGCCTTATACTCTTATACCCTTATACTCTTACACTATACTTTTACATAAAAATAAACAGAATTAACATTCTACATAAAGGGGATCATCATGATCAAGCAACGCATTCAAAAACTCCGTGAATTGATGCAAAAACAAAAGATCGATGCTTATGTTATTCCGAGCACTGATCCACATGGCAGCGAATATGTGCCAGCCTTGTGGCAACGACGGGCCTGGATCAGCGGATTTGACGGTTCGGCCGGCGATGTGATTGTCACCATGGAAAAGGCAGGCTTGTGGACCGACTCCCGTTATTTCTTACAGGCCGAACAGCAATTGGCTGGCACCGGTATCGATTTATTTAAAATTGGCCTGCCCGAAACACCAGATATGCTAACCTTTTTAAAACAGGAACTTCAACCTGGCCAGGTGGTGGGCATTGATCCGCGCGTGATGAGTTTTGAACAGGTCGGCCAGTGGCAAAAAGAACTGGCTCTCAAAAAGATTAAAATGAAATTTCTGGAAGAGAATCTGATCGATCTATTGTGGGAAGATCAGCCGGAAATGCCTCTGGATCCGATCATCGTTTGGGAGGACAAATACGCCGGTGAATCTGTGGAAAGCAAACTGCAACGCATCCGGCAAAAGATGAATGAAACAGGTTGCCAGACTCATGTTTTAACGACGCTGGATGCCATTGCCTGGACTTTTAACATCCGTTCCCGCGATGTGGATTTCAATCCGGTAGTCATTGCTTACGCCATTATTACACAGGAAGAAGCTGAACTCTTTGTGCACAAAAAGAAAGTAACACGAAAAGTCAAAAAACACTTAAAAGGCCTGGCTAAAATTCGTCACTACGATGATTTCAAAAAGCGCTTATTAAAACTGGCCAAGCGCAAAACACGTGTCTGGCTGGATGGGGCCACGGTGAATTACTGGGTGGGCATGTTGCTGCAAAAACGCTGTAAACTGTTTCTCAGCCCCAGTCCAGTTACGGCTTTTAAGGCCATTAAAAACGAAACTGAATTAGCCGGCATGCGCGCCTGCCACATTCGTGACGGCATGGCCATGGTAAAATTTTTAAAATGGCTTGAAGAAGCGGTGCCTAAGGGCGGCGTAACAGAGATGAACGCTGCCGAAAAATTAGAAAATTTCCGCGCTGAACAATCCCTTTATCAGGGGCCCAGCTTCGAAACCATTTCGGCCTACAATGAACACGGCGCCATTGTGCATTATACCTCCTCGCCGGAAACTGACGTGGAATTAAAAACAGAAGGCATTTACTTGATCGACTCCGGCGGTCAATATCTGGACGGAACCACCGATATTACGCGCACGGTCGCTTTGGGAGAACCAGACGAAGAACAGAAAGATCGTTTTACGCGCATTTTAAAGGGCCACATTGATCTTGCTTTAACGTCTTTCCCGGTTGGCACGCAGGGCATTCAGTTAGACACACTGGCCAGAAAACCGTTATGGGAAATTGGCCAAAACTATGGTCATGGCACGGGCCATGGTGTGGGCGCTTTTTTAAGCGTGCATGAAGGGCCGCAGGGAATTTCTTATTACAGAGGCATTGGGGTGGCGCTGGAACCTGGCATGGTCTGTTCCAACGAACCTGGTTTCTACAAAGCAGGCGAATACGGAATGAGGGTTGAAAATTTAGTGGTTGTAACAAAGGATGAAGAAAAATCCAATGATGACTGGCAGTTTTTGAAATTTGAAACCATAACGTATTGTCCGATTGATTTAAATTTAGTCGATACCCAACTTTTGTCAAAAGAAGAAATTGATTATCTGAATGCCTATCACAAAAAGGTTTACGAAGTTTTAGCGCCTTACCTGAAAAAAGAAGAACGCAACTGGCTGGCGCAGAAAACCCAGCCAATTGTATTCTGAGCGACTGATAAGGAGCGAAGAATCCCCTGTCATATTTCAGGGGATTCTTTATTACAAAACCTTTGAGAAAAGCAGGAATCTCCAAGCCTGTCGTCATTCCGCACTTGATGCGGAATCTAATGTTTAAAATAAACTAGGGATTCCCGCTTTCGCGGGAATGACAGGTCTGCGCGGGAATGACCTTTTTAATGTTTTTTCAAAGGTTTCTTGATATAAAATTCAAAACAAATCCCAAATCCCAAAGCATAAGTTCACAATGCTGCACAAACACGGGTTTGAAACATTAAAAATTGAAAAATTCTAAAATATTTCGCATTTCGATATTCGTAATTCGGATTTTTTCCCCAGATAGCATTGTTCCCGCCAGTCCTGTTTAGCTAAAAAATGTGCATTCTCTTTTATTTTTTATTATTTTAATATTGTGATAAACCTATTTGGGAGAACAAAAATGAGGTCTTTAATTTCCATCCTTTTTATTTCGCTACTACCATTTTTATTATTTGGCCAAACCGGAAAACTGAAAGGCCTGGTTAGAGAATTGTACAGTGGTAAACCAGTAGAAAAAGTTCAGGTTAAGGTAATTCCTTCCAACAGGACTATGGAGACCGATTCCACGGGCACATTTTTATTTGATAATCTGGAGGTAGGTGAATACAGCGTTATATTTACTAAAATTGGTTATCTGCAACATGTAATTCCTTGCATCAAAATTGAAGCTGATTCCACTGCTTACCTGCGCATCATTATGGAGAAGGTACCACCAGCCGTTAAAGATCAGTTGGAGCCGGTTAAAAAGAAAAAACAGCATTAGATTGACTGTATGGTTTAATAGTTGAATGGTTGAATAGAATTAAGGGGTGTAAAATAAATTCTCTCGCGGATCTCAAAGATCGGCGCAGAATTTAATAATAAATATTTCTCTGATATTTTCTGCGTAAATCCGCGAGATCAGCGTGAAATAAATCTCTGCGTGTTCTGTCTGAAACCATTTCATGAATTTCAATACATTCGCTGACTCGTGTCTAAAGTAACGCGTGACGCGTGACTCGTAACAAGTCAACTTCATTAAACGCGTAACGTGTTATGTG
>JAGHBR010000120.1 GCA_021160885.1 Caldisericaceae bacterium | reverse complement strand
GATGGCCGTTGGCCAGGTAGTGAATGGCAGCCTGCGAGCCGTCTTTAAATTGCAGCAAAATCATGGTCTTGTCTTCGTCGGTTTCCGAATGGCCCTCGGTAGAAAGGGCAAAAACGGATTGAATGGGAGCGCCCACTAAATACCGTGCCAGGTCAATGAAGTGGCAACCCTCGCCAATAATGCGTCCGCCGCCCATTTGCGGATCATGCACCCAGTGCTCGCGAGGAATGTGTCCGGCGTTAACCGTAATCATTACCGAAATAGGATCGGCTCGTTCCTGCAGCGCCTTCTTGAGCTTTTGACTGAATGGTGTAAAGCGACGATTAAAACCGACCATCAAATGCTGCTCGGGATGTTGTTTCACCGCCTGGTACACCTCTTTTAACTGCTCCAGAGTTACGGCCAGTGGTTTTTCCACAAACACGTGCTTATTGTTTTGTAAAGCCTGCACAACCAACCGGGCATGGGAATCGTGCCGTGTGCTGATGAACACCGTATTGATCTCCGGCGATTTTAAAATGCGGTTGCGGTCGGACGTGGCCTGTGGAATGCCGAATTTCTTGGCGGCAACGCTGGCGCTCAAACCATCGGACGAAGAGACCATTTGAATGGGCGCGTTGAGCTTTTTCAGATTGGGCAAAAGCATGGACTTGGCAAAATTGCCCACCCCAATAAATCCAATTTGCGGTTCGCTAGATTTTTTCTTCTGTGTGCTTTGGGATTCAAACAAACGAATGACCGAATCCTTTTGCGCCGCGCCTTCATATTCTAAAATGATGCCAATGGGGTTTTCTTTTTCGATGGTTTCGTAGGCTTTGACGGCCTGTTCAAAGGGGAAGCGGTGCGTAATCAGCCGGTCCACGGCAATCTTTTTTTGTTCTAACAAAAACAAAAAGGCTTCCATGTTGCGCTTGGCCGTCCAGCGCACGTAAGCAAAGGGGTAATCCATGCCCCCTTCGTACTGCGGATCGTAGCGTCCGGGGCCGTAAGCACTACTAACCTGAAAGGAGAGTTCTTTTTCGTAGAACAAATTACGCGGCACAGTAATGGGAATCACGCCAATTAGCACAATGCGTCCCCGTTTGCGGGACATTAAGGCACACTGACTGAGCACTTCTTCAGAAGCGGTGGAAGCGGTAATGATGACCGCGTCGGCGCCGTGACCATCGGTTTTGCCCAGCACAAATTCCACGTTTTCGGCCGTGGTTTTAGAAAGCGCTGCTTCCACGCCAAAAGAACGGGCAAATTCCACTTTTTCCTCCACCACGTCAAAAGCCAGCACACGACAACCATTGGCCAGCAAAATTTGGCTGGTCAACTGCCCCAACAGGCCCAGCCCCACCACGACCACCGTCTCGCCAATGGCCGTGCTGGTCAAGCGAACGCCTTCCAGGCAAATGGAGCCGGCAACGGCAAAGGAGGCTTCCTCATCGGAAACGGAATCAGGGATGGCCGCGGCTAAAGTCCAGGGTACGCGCACCATTTCGGCGTGCGGCCCGTTGGAAACCACGCGTTGCCCCTCTTTAAAGGCATCGACCAGACTGCCCTTTTCCACAATAACACCTACATTGGAGTAACCCAGATGGGTCGGTTCGTTCAATTTATTCCACACGGCCTGAGCCGTACTGATCAATCCTTCGGTTTTAATTTTGTCTAACACCTGCTTTACGCGATCGGGCTGTTGTTTGGCTTTGGCCAGATAAGAAGCCTTGCCAAAATCGAGCATCATCTTTTCGGTGCCTACCGAGATCAGGCTGCGACGCGTCTCAACCACTAAACTCTGCGCGGTGGCTTTGGGCGCCGGCGCTTCGATGATTTCCAGTTCGCCAGATCGAAAATATTGAATGAGTTGTTTCATCTTCTTCTGCTTCCTTCTTTTGCTTTCAATTTACACTACGATAATCTTTTCATTCCGTTCAAGCGCAACTTTAGTTTTCAGGAACAATTTGGCTGTATTGTAAATATGTAGGTAGTTTTGCTCATAGTTATAGCTATCTTTCCGGAACACCGCCTTATAGGCATTTACTATATTAGCTTCATGTCCCTGATCCCGATGAAAAAGTTTATACTTGATTTTTTCTGGGCCTACATCTACGGTTAATTTTTGAAAATCATCAAGTGTAAGAATACAATCCCCCTTTTGTGCATTAAACTTTTCCCTAACACCTTCAAAAGTTTCCCCTTTTTCTGAAAAAGTAATTACGCCAATACTTTCATCATTAAATTTGAAGCTGATTGCAATATCGCTATCCTTTTTTGCTCCTCGCGTGGGATTGATTTCCACAGGAAAAATCTTATCTTTGGGAATCAAATGTAAAATGAAATCTGTCCAATGACATAAATTGCCTAAAACGCGACCACCCTGCTCCGGATTTAAATACCAATGACCTTGTTTTAGCTTATGCCCAACAACAAACCAATTGTAAATTCCGGAACCTGGCTGCCCATTTAAATATTTAAAAATAAGTTGTCCCAAACGGCTTACAGGACGATTAAACCCCAGAAAAACTTTTGGTTTATTTTTATTCATTATTTCGTACAATGCTTCTAATTGTCGCTCGCTTACTACATGTGGTTTTTCGATATAAACCTGTTTTCCTTTTCCGATGGCTTTAATGGCATATTCAGCATGGGTAGCATGATCAGAAGCAATGAATACCAGTTCCACTTGTTCTAATTTCAGGATATCGTCAATGTTGTCCGAAAAGACCGGTACCCGGTATTTATGTGCTAATGAGGCAGCCCGATTGATGTTAATATCCATTACACCCGCAATCACGTTTCCAAAATTCTTTTTTAAATAATACGCAATAGTAGTAAAGGCAAAATTACCACAACCTACTATAGCTACACGCTGTTTCGGTTTAATTTTTGCCGTTATTTTAGGTAAGCTCTTAAATTGAGTTTGAAGATGTCTTTGACCTTGAATTTTAATCCAGGTTCTTTTAAAACCGTACAATTTTAAATATCTGAAAACTTTTTTAAGCTTTAATTGAAAATTTATATTTAAATAATTCATTTTAACTGCCCCTGGTTCGCTATTTTAATAAACATCTGAAAAGTCTGTTCCACAATCTCCCTGTTTTCAAGATATTCTTTTGCCATGTTTAAGGCTCCATCACATAAACTCTGGTGTTGATTTTGATCCATTTCAACACATTGTTTAAGAACTTTTTGGAAATTAGCCTCATTCTCAAGGGGCAGATCCCAGCCCGCTTTTCGTTTTTCCAGCTCCAACCATGGGGTTCTGTTACTGATTATCACAGGAGTACCCGCCAAAAAAGATTCCAGAATAATATGCCCAAAATTTTCATCCTGAGTTGGGAAAAATAAAAAATCGTAATTTTTCAGAGTCGGAATTATTTGTGAATGTTTTAAAAGTCCACAGTAGTTTACACTAATATCTGTCGGCAGTGTTTCTGCTAATTGCATACATTGTTGGAAATATTCCTGATCTTCTTTCGGACCGTAGATATCAAATTGAACTACCCCTTTAACTTTTTTCAAAACAGAAATGGCTTGTACTAAATTTTTTTTTCTGGCAATTCTACTGGCAAAAACGAGTTTAAGTTTACCAGGCGTTTTTGAAGATTTCCTATGCTCAGGAGTAATGTTTATCTTTGGGGGTAAATTAGGGATGATTGCTACATTAGTGTTTGCTGATATTTTAATGAGTGTTGTTAATTGCTCTTTTTCAAAGTGGCTCGAAACATGCCAGTGCAAATTTGCATATAATTTGAACAATTTAGCTACTTTTAAGAATAAAAGTTTTTTCTTCTTTTTAAGATTTAATGCCGCATTTGCTAATTCACCTCTTGGCGCCAAAATAGATGGACATTTAAAAAGGAGTCCTGTCTTTTCTAAAATTAATGGCATGAGTGTAGTTTTAGGATGGAAAAAGCTATTGTAATAACGAACCTCATGGGGAAGCTGGCGCAGTGTTTTAAAAAGTTTTAACATCGATTTTATTGAATTTCCATAATAATAAACGGAAACACCCCTTATTGAATTCCATTGATCTGACGCCACGCCTGGATATTTATCTTTACTACCTAAATCATGATCCGGAGTTATGATAAAAAAATTTATTCTTTCAGCCAAATGATCAACAATATTTTTTAAACTCTGAATTGGGCCTCCTGCCCGATATCCAGGTAAAAAAT
>JAGHBR010000451.1 GCA_021160885.1 Caldisericaceae bacterium | reverse complement strand
ATCTGGAACATCCATGTAAAAAGTAAAATTGAATACATTATTCTTAAAAAAATTTTAACTTGTCACTTAATTTCATATTTTTGTATCTATTAAGAATGAAAAAATACAACAAAATAATTAAGGAGGACCGTACATGAAGGTGGAAGTGGTAAAACGCGACATCGAGTTCCTGAGCGAGCCATTTCAGGAGCAGTTGGAGCAGAAAATCAAGAAATTGGAAACTCTGCTTAAAAATTTTAATCCGGATCTTGTATTCTTGAAAATCGATCTGGAAGGCAATGAAAAAAACAAAATGTACACCACCTATTTAAAATTAGACCTTAGGAGTAAAGTTCTGAAAGCCAAAAAGTCAGCTAAAAATCTTCACCTTTCCACAAGAGAGGCTTTTAATGCTCTATTCCGCGAGGTTAAAAAATTCAAAGAATTTTTACGTCATGAGCCGGATTATCGAAGAAAGCGCTACCAGGAAAGCGCGGAAAAAAGTGTAGTAAGCCTGTCTCTGAATGAAGAATTAAAAGAATCATATCGCAACTTAATTCAATCAATTCTGCCAAAATTAATCAATTTTACCAGAAGGGAATTGCGTTCCAAATCTTTTTTTAGCGATCGGGACCCTTCGGGTATTCTGGTAAAGGAAATTATTGACGAAGCGATTGCCAATGTAGCCTCTGAAATTCAGAGCAAATTTAACAAAAGGGAACTGCGCCGTAAACTTTACAGAGAGATTATGAACATTATTGAACAAAAAATTGAGGGTCGGCATAAAAAACCACTTTCTCTGGAAAAAGAAATTTATGAAGTCGATGAACAGGATTTCTTCGAGTTTTATCAGCCAGATGAAACTTTACGTTTAGAAGACATTTTGCCTGGTCAGGAATGGCCAGAAGACCAGGAAGAGCTGAAGCTCAGTTTGCAGGAAATTTTAGAGGAACTTCCGGAAGATTTACGTCAGGCCTTCACGCTAACGCAATTAAATGACTTCTCCCCGGAAGAAGTGGCTATGATTCAGGATAAACCGGTAGAAAAAGTAAAAGAAGAGATCGAACAGGCGCGCAAGATCATTCAGGAAAAATTAACAACAGTTTAAAACCGCCATAGCCCCCGAAATTCGGATTAGTGGCAGGTTGCCTTGCCTGCCGCTATTTTTAAATACATTAAATTTCTTGACAGGATTCCTTAAAAAGGCTAAATTTATGCCACGTAAGCGGGAGTAATTCAGAGGCCAGAATGCAAGCTTCCCAAGCTTGACGTCGCGGGTTCGAATCCCGTCTCCCGCTCTTTTTATTGCTTTCCACTAAAATGAGAAATTCATGAAATTTAAAATATTTTTAATCTTTTTCTTCACATTGTTTTTCTTTGCCTGCACTTCGCTCCTTAAGCATAATACCCAAAACCAGCAGATTCGCAACTATTTTTTAAACGGGCAAAAGTTTCTGCAAAATGAGGAACTTGTGCAGGCTGAAATTCAGTTTCGTAAGGCATTGGCTAAAAATCCCTCTTACGCGCCAGCGTTAAACGGTCTTGCTCAAATTGCTTTAAAAAGAGGGGATTTGCCACAGGCTGAAAGCTGGCTTGCAATAATAAACGAAAATTCGCTTGATTGGCCACCTGTTTCAATAAGCCGGGCGCAGCTCGCTTTTTATCGGGGAGAGTACGAGCAGAGTTTGCAGTTGCTTAATGCCGTAAAGCCCGTATTAAAACGATTGCAGTTGGATTCATTGATTACAGAGCTTGAAATTTTAAAATTACGCAATTTGCTCAGATTACATCGCTGGCAGGAGGCTGCCTCTATCTTTAACTATTTGCAGCTCAATGGGCAGTTGAACGAAAAGCATTTACAGAGCTCAGCGATCATGGTTCACAAGTTAGAGAAGGTGTTGGAGCAAACGCCGGAAGAATTGCATCCGTTTTTGTTTAAAAAAGTAGTGAGCCGCGGCGAAATGGCGACAATAATTGTAAAACTTTTCCAGGGCACACCAACACCGCCTCCGCAAGTCTGGCAATTTGATCCTGAAATCAATGAGTTTGAAATTAAAGATTTGCCCGCCAATAAATTGCAAGCTGTTGCCATTCGACAATTGCTTAAGCAACATATCCTATGGAGCTGCCCGGATCAGCGTTTTTATCCAAAAGAATATGTGAATTTGGGTGAATTTACGATTGTGTTGTATCGCTTATCTCTGGCTTTTACGCCTACAGTTTGGACTGAGTCGTTGGAAAATTCGGCCAGTCCCTGGCCTTTGCCGCGTGCACGTAAGTTTTTAGAAAAATACAATTTGCTTCCTTATAATGAATCTTTTGAACAGGACAAAAGGGTGAGCGGCTTGATGATGATTAGCGCGTTGTTAAAATTGAAAAAAGATTTTAAGACCGAACAAAATTAAACAGCCAGGCGGAAAGGAATTTTTGCCTTAATGGCCTTTCCGTGCCAATAAGTCAGTAAGTTTAGCGCGCAAAGTTGTTAAAAAATCAATCATTTTCGGATTTCGAAATTCGAGCTTCGAATTTTTAATCGAAGGGATGGGGCAAAGCTCGAATCGGGTTAAGGGCATAAGAGTGTAAGAGTAAGGGCCTCCCAATCTTGGAGTGCATCAACTGTATCGATATAACCCCCATTAAAAATTCAACATTCAGCATTCAAAATTCAAAATTTTGAATGAATTGCTAATTTAATTTGCGGTCTTTCCAGATAACCTTGGTATTAAAAATCCCGAAAACGCTAAAAATAAGCAGATAAACAAAATAAAAAATTTCAAAAAACAAAAAATCTTTTAATAATCCCATTATTTTAAGACGACGGAGAGGTTTCAAAAGAACCATTAAATCAGCTGTAAACAACAAGAGGAAAGGTACCAGGTTGAATAAAGAAACCTGATTTAAAAGCAGGTTTGCAATAACAGCCAAATGTGTAATAACCGAAAAAATGGTAACAAAATAGCCCCAGGGACGCATGGACCTACCTCCCTTAATCCAACGCAGGCGTTGCTGAAAAAAACTTTTTAGATCCGGCAATGGGTGGCTGTAAATGGCCGTTTTGGGATCAATCGTGTGAATAATTTTCCAGTCAGTCTGACGCCGAATGGCTTCCATTAAAGCAAAATCTTCAGTTACCGAAAAGCCAATTTTTTCAAAGCCGCCAACCTGTTGATAGGCTTTTAAACGAAAGCCAAAATTATTGCCCAGAATACTAATAGGTTTGCCCGCATTACTGTTAAAAGCATTCATGGTTTGTAAAAAGGCCCAGTCCAATGCTTGAACCCGTGCAAACAGATTCTTACTGTCTTTTGAAATTTTTATTTCTCTAAAAGGGAAAAGGCTGGTAAAGCCGCCGACCATGCCCACATGGTCCGTAAAGTAACGTACCATGTTTTCAATCCAGGTGACAGGTACTACACAATCGGCGTCAGTGATTAAAACAATCTCGTGGTTAATTTGCTTTAAGCCCTGGGCTAAAACATTCATTTTGCCTTTTAAGCCTGCATAACTGTCTTTCACATCGATTAATTTAATGTGTGAATTTTCTTCAGCAAACCGCTTTGCAATTTGCGGGGAGTCATCGGTGGAGGCATCATTTAGTACCAACACATCATATAATTGCACAGGGTAGGTCTGTTCTTTAAAAGAAGCAAGACAATCGGCGATGTAGTCCTGTTCGTTGCGCATGGCAACAAGAACCGCTACCCGTGGTTTTTTTATGAACCTTTCGATTATTTTGGGCTCAGGAAACAAGCCAAAAAAGAAGGCAATTAAAAAATAAAAGCCGGAAAGTACAACGGCCAGCCCCAATAAGTCAACTATTCCGTTCATTATTTATTAATCACCGGATTTTGTACTGAAGATTCAATTTTTTCTTCAGCCCATTTAAAATACCCCAACTGACCTAAGGCGCCAAAAAAAACAACGTAAAAGGGATGCAAAAAAGAAACAAGCGGAAAAACGATTAATGATCTCATATCTTTTAAAATACGGGCTGCTTTGTTCATAAACAAAAATTCGGCCAACATTTTTACGCCCCAGGAGAGGGCAAGAAAACTGGAAAAAGAAAAGGTCGCAATGCCCAATATTGTTTTTACGGAGAAAATCGCATTAAACAGATAGTAAAGAATCAGTGCGAAGGTAACTTTGGCCGGATAGTCAAAACCTTTGCTGGCATAACGCAGGCGCTGGTGCAGAAACTTAGACCACAATCTGGGGGGATTGTTGAATACATGCGCGTGATAATCACTGGCATATTTAATTTTGTACTTACCTGTTTCACGGACTAAGGTCAGAAATAAGTCGTCGTCGCCTGAAATATGTGCTTTGTAGGGGCCAAATCCGCCGACTTCAAAATAAAGAGTTTTCCGGTAAGCCATGTTAGTCCCCACACAGGTTAGAGGCCAGCCCAGGCCTGTGGAAGCAGCTGCCACTGCGGCGTGAGAAAGATATTCCAGGGCCAAAAGGCGCTTGATAAAGTGTCGGGCTGGTTTTATCCGATATGGGGCGTAACCAATGACCATGTGTGTGTCTTCCGTAAAGTAAGAGGCTATAGTTTCTGCCCAACGAAATCCCGGTCGTCCGTCAGCATCGGTTAATAAAATGATTTCGCCTTTGGCCTGCCGAATGGCCGTATCGATAGCACGCTTTTTAGGAGCAAAATCGGGCAAACGGTCATGAATGGTCAGGCATTTAAAACGGAGATCTTTTTGCACGTAATGATTGATAATCCGGGTTGTACCATCAGTAGATCGGTCATTCACAATGATGAATTCAATTTTATCTGCCGGGTAGGTTTGGCGAGCCAGTCTCTTCAGGCAATCGGGCAAGTTTTTCTCTTCATTGTGCGCACAAACAACAACCGAAATGAAGGGCGTTTTTGTGGTCCTTTCTTGCTTTTGTAATTTCAGCAATCCTTTGTAAAAATAAAGTATGGCTGTAAAAAAACTTAAAGCCAGTATAAGCAATAAATAATCTATCATCAATTTGTTCCCGGATTTTTAATAAACACCAATTTATAATGAATCACAGTTTTTTCAAAATGAATTCTGTCAATTTAAATTAATAATTATAAAAAAAATGACGAAAAACATTGATATTCGATTCATATTTGGATATAATACATTATGAGTAAATGAGGGAGGCCAGTACATGAAACTATGCTACAGGCTTTTACAATTGATTGTATTTTTTATCTATTCAAATATACTTGTTGCTCAATCTGCCTGGTTTGTTATTCATGAACAGGCTGATTATTTGCCGATGCGAAGTGTCATCGCCATGCAACCTGATTTAAGAGATTTGTTCGCAGTTGGGGATCAGGGAACGTTATACCGAACCCACAATTATGGCTACACCTGGGAAGCCTCTAATTTAGGTACAAACGCAAATTTAAAATCAATTGCCTTTCGTTACAGTTATGCGGCTCAATCGAAGTCAAATGAACAAATAATGCGTGTCACTCCTTTACAACAGATTGCCATTCAACAAATTGCTCTTATTTGTGGAGATGCGGGAACGGTCATTAGATATGATATGACGTCAGGAGAAACCACTTTTATCGACACCCTGACCACGGACAACTTAAATACTATTATTTACGATTTTTTTAGAGGCCGGTATTGGTTGGCTGGTGACAATGGCTTTTTAGCCTTTACAGATGATGATGGACAAACCTGGCAGAGGATAATCCTGAATGCACCTCGATTTAATATAAAAAAGATGGACTTTGATTACTCTTATTTACTTTTATGGGGAGATGACGGAACAGATCTTTATGTTAAAAAATTAGAAGTTCAAGATGCTCAAATTTTTAGAGAAGTAGGCACAGACACGATTCCTAATCATACACTGGTTAATTTAAACCGTGCTGGAGGTGAGTATTCGTCATTAAGCTATTTTGTTACTAAAACAGCGAATGATTCTTCCTTTTTATGGAGTTATGATGTTTACAGTTTCCCCAATTTCAATTATAATCAATTAGCTGCTCTGCCGTTCAACAATCCTGCAGGCTTAAGCATCTGGAGTGATTATAGTACTGGCGATGCCGAATTATGGGTTACTACGCAAAATGGACAAATCTGGCGAGGTGATCCGAATGGAAATTACTGGTATCTTCAATTTGAGGATACCGAGGGGCGGGCTTTAGGTCCTATTTTAGCCTCGGATAACGATACTTATGGAGAAACAAAAGATGCTGTAAATGGCGTAGCGCTTGGTAGTTCGGGGTTGACCGTTTTTAATGGTTTTGTCATTTTAGATATTTTCCCCAGACCTGGAGAACTTATTTCTGGCTTTCTTGATCATTTCATTATAAAATTTTCGAATGCTCCAAACCTCAATCTCCTGGCTCTGAATACGATTGTAAAAAGCAACTTTTCTGGTGTATTAACGGTTAATTTTTACCAGGAGCCAGATTCACTGAATTTAGTGCGTTTTGAAATTACGCGCCCCAATATCTATGGGGGGATTCCCGGAGAAAAATGGGAATGTACTTTATCTAATGGGATTCTCCCTGCCATTATGGATTCCAATTATATTAAGGAATTGGAACCGGTGCATTTTGATTACAGCTTTTTCCCGGAGAAGGAATCGACGTTTGAATATTCGCCTTCCGGATTGCCTTCAGTTGAATTAAAGCAAAATACGACTAATTGGGT
>JAGHBR010000073.1 GCA_021160885.1 Caldisericaceae bacterium | reverse complement strand
TGTCAAAGCGGCTTATAGTTTTAAAAAACAAAACTTAAATTTCTCCTTAACCGCAAATCAATCAACACGTTTTTTGCAAAGCCTTGAACCAGATGAATAAAAAGCAAAAACCATAGGGAAGCCTACAATAGGACCAGGTACAACAATAGGTTGTCGTAACGCAAGCTAAGATCCCGGCATGTCGGGACAGCCGGACGCTAAGTTAAAATGAGAAAAAATATTCTTATACTTCGTTGTTATTTTATATCATGGAAACCTAACAAAGTAATAAATTAAAAAATTTACAGAACTAACTGGCTGCGTTATTGTCAAACAAACTTGTCCACTTATTCCTTAGCAGACTCATTCGTAACACATCATGCGCTTTACCATCAATTAAAACTTCAGAATACAAAATCCCTTCCAGTTCAAAACCGAACTTACTGTTGATATTGATGTTCTTAATGTTGGTATCTAAAGAGTGAATGTAAATTTTCTGAAATTGCAAAATTTCAAAAACATAATAAAGGAACAAAAAGGTAGACAGCTTACCAATTCCCCTATTCCGGAATTCAGAGGCCCCAATAAATTTTTTCATTTCCAATTTTTTATTCATTGGATCAATATTTTCAGCTCCAATAATTCCTACAAAATGATCCTGCAAATATTTTACAGCAAAAAACTGATGATCCGATGTATGAATCAGATATTGTTCCAGTTTTTCCTTTTTCTGAGGAAGAAAACGAATAAACGTCTGGCTAATTTCTCTTTGTTTTAGCCACTCACAAACAACAGCTATATGATCAGCCTTTAATGGTTCAATATGCACGTCGCCTAAAATTATTTTCTTTTCAATTTGCCAACGATCATCGATTCGGGAAACATCAAAATCATCACGATATGCTCCATTATTTTCGATCGGCTTTTTCTGTAAAACATGGTCTAACAATTGCGTCGAAACATTAATAATATCACTCTGATCAACTCCATAGTTAACCAATTCTTTGTAAAATGAATGGGTGACCAATTTAACAATTTGACGATGTTTTTCTTTTTCAATTTTTTGTAATTCTTTTTGGTTGTCAGTCATTGTGAGGCCTTTATTTATGTTTTCAATCATTTCTTATAATATAAGATAATTTTTTAAGTTGAACAAACTTTGAGCAAAAGCATAAAATTCACTTATTTTTATTTTTTTCCCTTGATTTTAGGCTTAAAAACGAAACATTTAGACTCAGACATTTTACTGTTACACAAAAATTTAAAAAGGTTTAATTTTTCAGCTTTTGGTCGAAAATCCCCTTTGCTTAAAGAATGAACAGATAAAAATTAATTCTGTTTTTGTGCTATTGAACAAAGTCTTTTTTAGTTAGGATTTTACTTTAGTAAAAAACAAATCAGGGATGGTGTCTATGCAAGAAAAGAAAAAGGCGTACAAAGAAGATATTCTCACGACAAAATCAAATCTCACTGGCCTGGCAGGCCTTTTTGAAAGAATGTTACGTCGTTTCAGAACTGGTATGTTCTTAGCCGCGCTTTTGCCCCTTTACCTGATTGGTATTCTGGCCATGGGAATTTCTGCCACACCTGGCGTGTATTTCTTTTTTTGGGTTAAAACCAGTACAGCGCACTGGCTGCCACTTTTTCACTATATGTCTATGAGCACTGCCGCCGTTGTTGCCTATTTCATTTATGGATTCTGTTTAATTTTTGTAGTACCTTTCTTCAATTTTATTCTTCCCTTTAGAATTAAGCCATTCAGGGGAAATTATTATTCTTTATTGAGCGTTCCCTGGTACATTCACAATGCATTGACTTACATTGTACGCTACACATTTTTGGAATTTATTACGCCAACCCCTTTAAATGTTCTGTTTTACAAAATGATGGGCATGAAGGTCGGCAAAGGTGTGCACATTAACACAACCAATATTTCAGACCCTGGATTGATTGAATTGGGAGACCATGTCACCATCGGTGGTTCCGCCACAATAATTGGCCATTATGGACAAAAAGGCTACCTGGTATTGAAAAAGGTTAAGATCGGAGATGGAGTAACAATTGGCATGAAAGCCACGATCATGGGGGACGTTCATATTGGCAATGGTGCGATGATTGGGCCACACGAAGTCATTTTACCAAAATCACGTATTCCGGCCCATCGAAAACCGCCCCAAAACGACAATAACAACAATCCAGGCGGGGAAATTCAGTTTAAAAAAGACCTTAATTCAAAAGACGCCTGAGTATTTTAATTATCACTTAATGAATACGCCAGTTTTTCCATTTTTCTAATTCGACAACGACATTTCCAATAAAAACTTTCATTAAAGCCTTTAAAGGGACCCGCCGCTCATCAGCTGTAAACCAGCCCTTGTAATCTCCTGTTACGCCTGCAATTCCTTTAATGTGGAAGGTTCCCTCCACTCGAATGGTAGACATGGATTTATCAATAGCATTGATTTCTATCTTTTCCAATTTGTTACCAAAACCCATGTCCAGGGGACCGGTTCGGTCATCGATAAAGGTGTAGAGTTTAAAACTTTTAGCAAAACCGGCATTGCCTCTGGCAAAAAAAGTTAAAGAGATGCCGTCATACAAATTATGCTCAAGATCGATTGTCTTTTGTGTCTTTACAATGGTTGTGTCATTAGCATCCAGTACCTGGATCAGGGCTTTTTTCTTCTGGTAATCAAATTGATAAAGTAAGAGATTTCGGTTGCCTCCATTGTTTTCATTTACCATATACACCACCGGGCGAAAGAGAGAATCAACCAGGCACTCATAGCGATTATGAATGTTAACAAAGATCAATACCGGATTAGAATCCATCAGCAGCTTTATGCGGTACAATTTCTGATTGTCGATGCGTACCGTATCTTCAATCGTCATTTGCAGGGTACCAAGCCGAATAAATGACCAGCGCACTTTCCAGGTCAATTGCTCTCCCACCTGCCAGCGAAAAGGGGGAAGGTCCTGGCCAAAAGCCTTGAAATTGGCGGTAAACATAAACACTATTAACAAGAACCCGCTTAATTTTCGCATAGTCAATCCTTTCAGACCAGGTCAAAATATTTATCAAGGTAAATAATGGATCAAAAAAGTTCAACTGTTTGTTTATCGGCAGATGGTTTTCAGCGGATAATTAACATTTTACTAATTAGTGATGGCCCATCCTTAATATTCACCCTATACAAATACAACCCTGAGCTTAATGTATTTGTATAGAATTTGATTGAATGCTGACCCCGAGCCAAAACACCGGAAAAAATATTTGATATTTTTTGGCCTTTTATGTTAAAAAGTTCGACTTGCAAATAGCACTCTCTGGGTAGCTCAATTTGAATTATGGTAGAATTATTAAAAGGATTTGGATAATTACGTAAAAGTTTAAAGTTTCTCTGAACTAATGGAGAAGGAGAATTTTTAAGTGATGTAGGAACATATTTTTTTAAATCAAGAACTTCAACGGTAAAATATGAATCTCCAGTCAAATCTTTTCTTGAAGTACAAATTCCTTTAACCAATACAGAGTCACCCATTTCTGGTTTATAATTATGCCATACGAATGAATAATCCCAGTCCCATTGGCCATGCTTTTCTAAAATATAGGTATTCTCTTTTGTTTTAACTGCACTTACAAGTCCTGGCAGGCATGGAATGGTCAGGCAGGGATTTTTTACGCAACCAAATTCTCCAATAAAGTCAAGAGTATCATTTTCCACATTCAGATACCAGTCAATTACACCACCTTCTGTGATTTGGGACAGTTTTGCAATCCCCATATCTCTAAAAAACCAGCTTGAACCAATACCAGCATCATAGCAGGAATGTAAAGTATGGCTAAAATTAAATCCACCATAATAGATCCTTGCTGGTGTAAAAAGGGAATCGACCCCATCACTCAAGGTAACCACTTTTCCCCAATCACATTGATTCAGCGCTAAGCCAAATTGATTAGCAGTATCTGCGGGGACAAACCAACTTTTCCCGATTTCGCAGGAAAAATCAAACAATAGGTATTCTGAAGAATCCTGTTGATTAAGTGCATAAATTTTATCAGATTCCGGTCTAAAAAAATATTTTGGCCAGTTATCAGGCTGTTCTTCTCCATATAGCGCATAAACGAAATAGAACTTTTGATTAATAGTGGTTGTATCAACTACCTTAGAAATTAATGTATCATTATTCACCTCGTTTACATAAACCCACTCTTTTCTCAATTCCAGGGGCAAATAAAGGCAGATGTCAGATTGGGCTTTGGCAAATAAAGGCGCTAACACCATCAAAGGTAAAATAAAAAGAAAGTGCCTCATAATTTTTTCTCCTATATAAAGAGATTGGTGCAAAACGCGAACAAGAATGAGAAATCACTGGAAGATTAGTACAGAAGAGCTATCTGAAGAGTTTTGAATTAATTAAAAAGCGGGAAGCCCTAATTGGGACCTCCCGCTTCATTTCATCCCTGACCGCTACTTCATTAGTAGCATTTTCCTGGTTTGTACAAAATCACCGGCTTTAATCTGGTACATGTAAACACCAGAGGCCAGATTGGAAGCATCAAAGGTAACCTGATGCGTTCCGGCAGCCTGTTTTTGATTCACCAGTGTTGCCACTTTTTGGCCCAATACGTTGTAAACTGACAGTTCAACCTTTACATTTTTAGCCAGAGCATAAGCAATGGTTGTGGTCGGGTTGAATGGGTTCGGATAATTCTGTTCAAGGCGGAAATCCGAGACAACGTTCAGATTGTCTTCCAGAGCGGTTTCCACGCCAGCCGTATCCCCGATCCAGGTGTAGCTCCAGAATTGTGCGCCCTGGTAGGAGGTATCATTATTCTTTTCAGAATAAGACAGGATACCATCGCGAACATTGGGTGCATCTGAATCATGGAAAACCAGATCTAGAGGAATGCGCATACCATTCACCGGATGGAAACGGGTATCCCCAGCAGCACCGCCAGTTACTAAGGAATCCAGTGGAATTCTTACTTCAACTGCCCAGTCCGAAGCACCAAAATCGGTAAAGTTGTAGTTATCCGAAGGATTGGGGAACATGGCCGGCGTAAAGCCTACCTGATCTACATGCAAGCCATCTTTCAGTAGAACAATCTTGTAATCCGGCTCTTCACCTCTTTCAAAGCCGTAATGCTGGTGCGTAAAGTTGTACAAACCAATGTACACTTCAATCATATCATCTTCCCAGAAATTTCCAGCCGGATCATAGCTGTAAATATCATCCAGCACATCAAAAGCCATGTACAGATATTCATCATCGACGGCCAAAAAGCAGGTGGCGGTCAAATCATCGTCGCTATCAAAAGTACCACCGGCCACATGACTTACCGAGGGCATTAATTCAAAGGGCATAATGACTTCCGGATCCCATTCACTGACATCGCCATCGGCAGCAAAATCGCCTGGAGGTGTTAAGGAAATAGTAGGAATACCTTTGGCCATATTTTCGATTGCACCCGATACCCCGGCTTCCGAAACATTACCCGAAGCGTCTTTGCAAATTACAGCATAATATTTAGTAACCGTCTTGTCCTTCAATGGATAGTAAATGAAATGAGCTACAGACTGCGTACCTTCCGGTATGTTCTCCGCAACAATTTCAACGCCTTCCGCCGTTACATCGGTAATCGGATTATCTGAAGTGTAAACCGTGTAACTTTCTCCTTCTTCACCTGGCACATCGGTCCAGATAACTAAGTTGTAGTATTCCGCAGGCACAGCCGAAACATCGGTCGGTGCGGCTGGTGGTATCACGTCAATCGTTGGATTGCCTGTCCACAAATCTGTAATTAAAATGGTTTTGCCCTGCGAGGACACGCCATTGGTCATAAATTGCAGTACCGTAACATGGCTTGAATCAAAGTTTGAGGTACCGTCCTGATACTCAAACTCACTGAGTTTAAAGGCATATTGATGCCATTGATTGTCAGCGATTGGAACGAAGACCATGCCACGTTTAGCTGTACCATCTTCAAATTGTACACGCAAAGTGTCAGTGCCTTCTTCTGCCTTCATCTTAAATTTTAAAGAGTCTTTGGCCCAGGTAAAAGCCATATTGTACGGCGGATCAATATTCCAGCCGGCGCCGCTCCAGCCATTGCCCCATTCATCCCCTGGAATCCATTGAATGGCATTCTTGCCCTCCGGGCCAACACCTTCCACTACTTCCAAAGTCGATTGGCCCCAGGTAAAACCTGTTAAAGCGCCTGCTAAGGCCTTGCCATTGAAAAAGACAAAAGGTTTGGCCGCAGGAGCATAGAGGGTCATGTGATCAATGATAATGGTTCCCTGGGAATAATCACCTTCACCGGCTCCGCTAATCGAAAATTCAAAAGAAAATCCTTTAATTTTATCCAGGTCAAGCACATCATTTCCTTGGATACCAGCCCAGCCAGTACGATTAAATCCCTGGCCACCCCATTCATCGATATTAGGATCATCACGACCGTCTTTCAAAATCATTTTGAAAACATGCCAGCCTGGTTCATCATCAAGAATATAATGGAAAGAATAGTAATATTCACACTCGGTCACATCATAGGTTTTGACGCCATTGGGTGAGTCAGAAACATCGTGTAAGTTAAAACGGAGATGTACACGTTCTGGTAAACTCTGAGGGACTGCATTGTAATACCAAACTAAAATGGAATCATAATTGGAAAAGTCATAAACTCCGTTTGAATCAGGATTCCAGTGTTCCAGTTTTGTGTAACCGCCCCAACCTTCAGCATTATGTGCCGAATATTCCATTTTGAAAGCGCCTGAACCAGAATGAACTGGATCATTCACATAATCGTAATGAATCCAGCCGTAAGCGGAGTCGGCATTGGCATTGGTTTGATAGTGTTGCCCGCCATGGTTGTCGAACCAGGCCCAGAAATTGGTATCGGCCGGGGCTGCATCAAAGTCATCCCACAGCACCTGCTCCTGGGCAAAAAGCAGCAATGGTACCAATAAAATTAGTAAAAAGATTCGACTCATACTAAGTCCTCCTTTGTTGGTTAGTGTTGACTTCATAAAACGCTCTTTCAATTTTAATTACAACTTTGTGATCCCCTCCTTTCTATCATTTAATTAAAAGTAATTTATTGGTTGTATGAAATGAATTATCCAAAGTCGTTTTGAGAAAATAGAGTCCAGAAGCCTGTGTGCTGGCATTCCAGCTAAATCGATGCAATCCGGCCGAAAGATGAGAAAATTGCATTTGCCAGAGTTTTTCACCTGTCACATCGAAAATTTCCAACGTAACCTTGCCTGATTGTTTAAGCATTAGCTGAATTTGCGTGGTCGTATTAAATGGATTGGGGAAATTGTTAATCAGCAGCGGAGTTTCAATTTTCTGCATTTTATTAGTTTTAAACAGATTGGTCGAGGTTGCTTCAATTTCGATGGCATTTAAAACCGTTTGACCAACACGGGCCGTGAAGTGCAGGGTAAGCAATCCGTCTGTGACAAGCACCGAATCGGCAGTTATTTCACCTGCTGTCCGGAAACCAAACCATTTAAAAAGATCGAGATTGGCGGCCACGGTTCGACCATTTACAAGCACATCGAACACCCGTTCCCCCGCTTGTTGAAATTTATTTTCCGCCAACCATAATTTAACACGGTAAAGCCCGTCAGACAAACGCACACGGTAGTTCACTAATTCGCGACGGGCTGTCCAAAAAAGCGAATCCATCTTCGTATTGGCTATTTCAGGATGTTGTTCCCATTCATCAATATAGCCATCTTCAAAACCGTACAATCGATTGGGTTGCCACTCCTGATCGGCTAAAAAGCTACCCAAGCTGTCTCCGCCAACATTGATCCTTACCGGTAAGGACAAATTGGAAACAGACTGGAATGATTTTACCTGTCCTCTTTGCACATTCGGTGGCTGGTTTAAATCTTTTACATTTAGACAGACCAGGTTGTAGCTGCGGTCTTTCTCCAGACCATTCGTAGTTAATTTCACCGTCCGTTTATCGATCAGTTCTACTTTTATGATCTGGCTGCCGGGAATGGTAAAATTGGCAATGTTGGTTGCTGACAGGGAATCCAGGTATTCATTAAACTGGGCAAAGACTTCATTTTCAATGGCCCAGACCCAAAGCATGGTTGGTGGTTGCACATCCTGCCCCCCCACATGCTCTTCATCGGTTAAACACAAAATCATGTAGCCATCTTCAAAAATTACATTTTCCGGTACAAAATCGCACAGATTGCCCGGAAACGTATGCGTCGCTTTCTCCCAACGACTTTGATCCCATTCGTCGAATTCATCTTTCCATTGCAATGTAAAATTGTTGTTAGTGCCGCAATTACCGGAATCAGGAGTATAGGATGCGTAGCTGACATAATCGTAGTAAGCCTTTAAGGGCAGATTTTCATCAAACCAGGGACCTGACCAGTGGGCATATTCCTGATTCCAGATATTCATCATGATTTTTTGCGGAAATTGGAAATCACTAATAAAATCCCCCTGCTGACGATGGACTTCCTCGCCGTCAATAAACCAGGCAATGTAGTCAGGTGTCCATTCAAAAGCGTAAACATGAAAATCATCATGGGGATTAAAATTCACCCATTGATGGCTGGGACGAATTTTTTGATATGGGCCAATGCTTGTGGTTTGTACAACATGATCGTAACGCCCCAGTACCTCGATATCGATCTCATTCCATTCTGAAGAAGATTCAAAATCATGATAGGTAAAAAACGAAGCCAGAGCGCCCGAACCTGCCGGAGGTTTGTATCTTACTTCAAAACGGCCGTACAAATAAGAATCAATAGTGCGGTATTCGGCGCCTTTGTAGTTTTTTGCCATCAATGAGCTAAAACCCAAGATTAAAATTACCACACCCAAAAACCAGCTATAAAATTTCAAGCTAAAAATTTTATTCATTTCAGGAACACCATTTTTTTCGAATCACTTTTGCCTCGAACCGTTAAAGAATAAATGTAAATTGCTGAACTTATGGAATTCTGATTTAGGTTTCCCGCCTGCCAGGTAAAGTAGTCCTCTCCCACAGTTTTTTTTGCTTCGGAATAAACACGTTGTCCATTTGTGTTGTAAATATCCAATTGTACCTGTGCCGGTTGTTCCACATAGAATGGAATTTTGGTTGAATGGTTGAAAGGGTTGGGATAGTTCTGTCCAAGTTCAAATTTAACCGGCAGCTGCCCCTGTTCTTCCAGATCAGTCACCTTAATGAATTCTAATTGATTAATGTTAAATCCGCCATTTAAAAATTTTAGCATTAGTTCGCGGGTGCCTCCCTGGATGGTCACATCTTTAATCGTAATGGTGTCCCAATTATACCAGCCACCTGTTTTATCCAGAGTGATAATATCTGAAACGGGTTGATCATCAATAAATAACTGTAACTGCCCGCCATCCTGAGCACTGGCAAAACGCACAACCACATCATAAACAGCAGAATTATTCACATTAACCGTGAATTTAAGCCATTCTCCAGCGTCAATCCAGCCCACACTGTATTTTGCGCCGTCCTTATCTTTACTCTCTTCAATATCAACACCATCATTTCGGTATTGGCGCCCGGTATTCCATGGATTGTAGACATCCCAGCGTGTACGTTCATATTCTGTGTCGTAATAGGCCACTTCATTTCCACCAAAATCAAAATCAACGCAATTAATTTTACCAGGGATTTCCAAGTTTTTATACGGCGTATTGTTGGTGAGAAATTCCGGATTCAGCAAAGCCTGCAGCACATCTGGTCGGAAATCACATTTTTCATATTTCAAGTTATCAGCAAATTGTAACAGAACCGCTTCAGCATATGTTTCGCTGGGTTTTGCTCCTGTGCCATTCCAGTAATCAACCAGAGTCTGGAAACCATCGGGCAATTTAGCTGAATATGGGCTGGTAATGGTTTCGAACTTTTTGTGTGTCCACCAGCACCAGCTTACGTCATTCTCCTCAAGCATCTTAACCGTACTGGCAAACCAATGATTGGAGTTTTCACCGCTTTCGCCCATCCACAAAGGTGTGCCGTAAGTTTTTCTCATGTTTAAATAACTTTGAATGGTGTTGACCCCGGTTTCACTCCAATACTTGTGGAAGCTGTAAGACAGGTTGGTATCCCAGGGAGGGGTTAACGAAGTAAAATCAGTACCATACCAGTTACCTTCAATAAAAACGATATGATTTTTATCCACCTGACGAATGGCCGTGGTAATGCGCATGTAAAGGCTACGCAACTCGGTAGCCGAATGCCCGTTGGGTAACACCGGTTCATTCAATAAATCATAACCCACAACCGTCGTATCATTACGATAACGTGCTGCGATACGTTGCCATATTTCTACCGTTCGATCCTGATTGGCAGGTTCAGTCCACAAACGCGCCTCAATCCCATCGCTGTCGCTGATGTTACCGGCGTTTTGCCCACCCGGAGCGCAATGCATATCAAGAATCACATACATTCGATTATCACGACACCATTCAATGAGTGAATCAATAACTGCAAAACCTTCTTCCAGATAAACGCCTGGTTGATCCTCTGGAGAAATCAATCGATAATTAAAAGGAAGACGAATAGAGTTAAAGCCCCAGGAAGCAATAATTTCGATGTCTTTTCGATTGACGTAATTTTGACGGTATTTCTGCCAGAAATTTTTTGCTTTGCTTTCGCCAATCACATCTACAATTTGCGCATTGATCGATGAAGGAGAACCAAATCCGGGTGTGTGCAACATATAGCCTTCAGGCACTAACCAGCCACCAAGCCCAATCCCCTTAAATAATACCTCGTTTCCTTGGTCATTAATAAATTTTCCGCTTTTACATTTGATATAAGCATTGGCTTGTTGATTGAATAAAAAAAGAAGAGCGAGCAAGAACAATACAGTTAGAAATTTTGGGATGCGGTGAAAACTTAACACTGTCACTCCTATTTTAAACAAAGTATCAATTAATTTATTTTTACAATTTTAATGCCAAGAAAAAAAATGTGAAAAATCAATCTTTTTGTGTCCGATTCTTAGCTTTTTATTATTTTTTCGATAAGCGTCGATTATTGAAATGATAATCCCCAAATATACTTTTAAAAATTCGAGGCTCGAATTTCGAAATACGAAATCTCCAAAAATGTAACACGACTCTCTGAGTCGTCAATACCGCACAAGTGGGATTTTTGGGCTTGCTGGCGTAGCGACCGCTTGGAAAGCGGTCGTACATTCGACACATCCCGACCTCGGCTTCGCCTCAGCCCCCCTTCCCTGCCAGCAGGGAAGGGAAATGTTGCCATGTTTTAAAGCCAATTCCATTAAACCAAAAATTCGGTTCTCCCTTCCCTTTGGTAAAAGGAAGGGCGTTAGAAGGATGGGTTTTAACCAATCCATGACTGGGCCAATTTGCCACATCCTAAAGATTAAAAATTCAAAGCTCGAATTT
This sequence comes from Caldisericaceae bacterium, assembly GCA_021160885.1. Lineage (GTDB taxonomy): Bacteria > Calditrichota > Calditrichia > Calditrichales > Calditrichaceae > Caldithrix. Next base: position 2,282 of record JAGHBR010000073.1, on the reverse strand, counting down.
CGAAATCCGAAATACACAGCTCTCCCTCAAAATTTATCACGACTCTGTGAGTCGTTTAAGCTATGCAAAACCAGACTAATTTGAGCTCGCTACGCTGGCAACCGCTCAGAGAGCTGTGATACATGTTGCAACATGACTTTCCAGAGTCGTTAAGTCCTAAGCAAAAAAGGTTAATCTGAACTCGCTGGCGTAGCGACCGCTTGGAAAGCGGTCGTACAAAATGTAGCACGACTCTCCGAGTCGTTAATCCTGCGCAAGCGGGATTTTTGAGCTCGCTGGTGCTCGTAACCGCTCAGAGAACTGTGTTACACTTTTTGCACTCGTTTTGTAAATAGGATTTACAATTGCTCTCTGAACATACTTTTATATAAGTTCCTAATTCCCAGTTCCTAATTTGTCCAATCCTTTTTACAATCAAATTTAATAACCTTAAACCATCCTTTAAATCATTTAGAGCGAACGTGGCCATGGCCATTAATCAAAAAATTGTTATTTAAAAAATTTATGTATTAAATTTAAAACGAACTTATTAAACTTTTAATCCAAAATTATGGGGAGGCTGGCTATGAGGGTGCAGAGATCATTTTTAATCCTGGTCGTTTCCTTTTCTTTGTTTTTGCTCATTTCCTGCTCTAAGAATCTACCATTTGAAAACAAGGATGTTTTATCGGTCAATGCTAACCACGCAATGACCGTTCAAAATCTTGAAAATTACACTGTTTATGAAGGAACACTTGTGACCGGCGCGCTATTTAAAATCTGGCTGCCGGCTGAATGGAATGGCGAATTAGTCCTTTACGCTCATGGTTATGTGGCACCAACCGAACCGGTACAAATTCCTGAATCGCATTTAAAACTGAACGATGGAACTTATGTTCCCGATCTTGTTACAGACATGGGCTACGCTTTTGCTACAACCAGTTATCGGGAAAACGGTTTTGCCGTGCAGAAGGCGATAATCGACCTGGTTGAACTGGAATTTAAGTTTGAGGAGTTATTGCCAGAACCAGAATTTGTTTACCTTGTAGGGGTGTCGGAAGGTGGACTGATTACAGCCAAATCATTGGAAATGAAGAAACTTTATGATGGAGGTCTGGCTCTTTGCGGCCCGGTAGGCGACATGCCAAAACAGGTTAATTACGTTGGCGACCTGCGTGTTTTATTCGATTATTTCTTTCCTGGAATTTTACCCGGCAGCCCGATCCATATTCCGGATGAGGTAATGCAAAACTGGGAGACTAAGTACGTGCCCAAAATTTTGCAAGCACTGCAGGATTATCCGCAAAGAACACAGGAATTGATCCGTTGTGCCAGAGTACCGGTGGACCCCGATAATCCAACTACTATTCCGAAATCCATTATTGGTCTGTTGTGGTACAATGTGTTTGCTACCAATGATTTAGTGGAACGGGTGGGAGGCAATCCCTTCGATAACTCAGACCGGATGTACCATGGCTCAGGAGACGACCAGTACCTGAACAAGAATGTCAAGCGCTTTACGGCTGATCCTCAGGCGCTGGAAAATCTGAAAAGAATGTTTAATACTACTGGCTATTTAAATCGCCCGATTGTAACCATGCATACCGTTGGCGACCCTATTGTTCCGGCCTGGCACGAACGTCTTTATCGTGAAAAAGTTTTTCCGGAAAACGGACGCATTATGTACACCAACCAGTTTGTGATGCGTTACGGACATTGCAATTTTAACAAAGAGGAACTCTTACAAGGTTTTGCGCTGATGGTTGAAAAAGCGAAGCTGTTCAAGTCTATGCAGCTGCCCGGGCCCACTGTGGTTTCAAGGTCTTCCTGGAAGACCATTTCTAATTAAATTTGTTTTTACATCGGACAAGATGCAAAACATTAAAAAGAAATTATTTTTTGACTGCTCCGGCTACGGGGCAGTCTTTTTTTCTTTTGAAATTAGTCCAATTTAATATCTCTATTTTCAATTTCGAAATTAAAACATTTTGTTCTTCAGGCTGGGCAAAATTACTATCAAAATTTTAGTTACTATTTTTCTTCTCTCCTCTTTTTACCTTATTAATAACATCTTTTTAATTTGTGAAAATTGGCCACTTTTCAAATGATATAAATAAACCCCGCTACTCACCTCCTTTCCATTCATGTCCTTACCATCCCACATTATGCGGTGCTCCCCCGCATTTAACATTTGTTGATTAATAAGCTTAATCACCTCCTTCCCACTTATGTTAAACACAGTTAAAGTTACCTTTTCCATATTGTTTAAATGAAACAGAATAATTGATTGTTTATTAAAAGGA
>JAGHBR010000467.1 GCA_021160885.1 Caldisericaceae bacterium | reverse complement strand
TTTCTAACATTGCATTCATCGCTACCGGGGTTCGTAAGGTCAATTCCATTACCCAAATTCCACCATCTAACAAGGCTTTAGCCACAGGTACTGCATTTTCCAAATCATCAATAACTAAAGTAGCAATTGCACCACATTCATAAAGTTTTTCTTTGAGTTCCTCACTAAACATCATAGCCCCCTGTTATTCTTTAATGGTTATTCGTTTTTTCACCAGATAATCTTCCAGAGCCAAGTGCGAACAATCATGTCCGACGCCACTCTCTTTAATTCCACCATGGGGCAAATAAATAGCGTACTTTACTCCATTCACCTGCACTTCGCCAAACTTCAGTGATTGGCTAATTCGATTAATGCGATAAATATCTTTTGTAAACAAATAACTGGCTAAACCATACTCTGTTTCATTAGCCAACTTTACAACTTCCATCTCATCTTCAAAAGGAATGAGGGGAGCAATTGGCCCAAAAATTTCTTCATGATAACAACGCATTTCCAGAGTACAATTAATGAGAATGGTCGGTTCGAAAAAGCTGCCTTTGGGAATATCTGCAGGGCGTTTCCCGCCACATGCCAATTTTGCACCTTTGGCAAGAGCGTCATTCACTAATTCCTGCATTCGGTCACATGCCCGCTGATTAATAAGAGGTGCCATGGTGGGATGATTCTCTCTTCCAAAAGCTAAACGGGCCTTAGATGCTTTATCAGTCAAGATTTGCGTAAAAGCCTGGTAGACTTCTTTATGAACAAAGATACGATCGGGAGCTACACATACCTGCCCTGAGTTCCCCCCAAATTTAATAGCATTCACAACATCAGCGGCTGCTTCAAGGTCCGCATCGGGGAAAATGATCATTGGAGCATTACCACCTAATTCCATACTCGTTCTTTTGATGGAAGTACTACAACTTGCTATCAACTTTCTTCCGGTAGCTGTTGAACCAATAATCGTCACTACTTTGGGAATCGGGCTACTGGAAAGAGTATCCGATACTTCACTATTAGGACCTGTTAAAATATTGATTACACCTGCAGGAAAACCAATTTCATAACAAATTTCGCCCACAAGATAAGCAGAAAGAGGTGCACTGGCCGATGGTTTAATAATAATCGAACAACCTGCTGCAAGCGCCGGTCCTAACTTGTATCCAACATTCAACAATGGGAAATTCCAGGCTAAAAAGGCGATAGCAACACCCGCCGGTTCAGAAACCAAATAGTGTTGATGAGTACCATCCACATCAGGGATAATCTCCTCCCGTCTATGCATCATCTCCTGAGGATACCACTCCAAGGCATCAATTAAAATTTCATAATCTTCTTCTGTTGCCTCATAGGTTTTACCCATTTCATACATAATAGCTTCGCGCAATTCGGTTTCTCTTTTTATAATAGCGGCCCGCAACTTAAACATCCAGTTAGCTCGTTCCCAAATAGTCAATTTAGACCAGAGACCAAAACCTTTTGATGCTGCCATTAATGTCTTCTCTGCATCCTCTACTGTTGCCCAAGCAATTTCTGCTATTTTTTCATCAGTACCCGGACAAATCACATCGTTTTTGCGTCCACCTTTGGCATCCAATAATTGCCCATCAACATATAACTTTTTATAACCAAAATTCATCTCAATCCCTCGCTCAATTATGATATTGCATATTTACGTAAAGCATCTTCATCTATTTCTATTCCTAGACCGGGCTTATTAGGGATTTTCATCCGGCCATCCTCTACCTGAACAGCAGGTTTAATCAGTTCTTCCCGAAGCCCATTTTCACTGCGATCCAATTCAAGGAAGGGTTCCGGGGCGAACATTCTTCCTGGCGTAATATCAATATTGCTTAAAAATTGCAATGCAGTCGCCACAGCAATCCCGGTTCCCCAACAATGAGGGATAACCTCTACCCCATAAGCATTAGCCAATGAAGCAATCTTTTTAACTTCAGTAAGCCCACCGGCTGCTCCCAGATCTGGCTGTAAAATATCAGCGGATTTATTCTTTAGTAAAGTTAAAAACCCATCGCGCAAGAATTCACACTCACCAGTTGCAATTGGTATTGATGTATTTTGACGAAGCTCATAGTACTTATCGTATTCTTCTGGAGAAAGTGGTTCTTCAAACCAAAAAATATTAAATGGTTCCGCTTGGTGAGCCAATTGAATTGCTTCCCGATAATTGTAAGCATGATTGGCATCTATCATTAATTTTATTTCCGGACCGATAGCTTTACGAATAGCTTCAATATTTTTTAAATCTTGTTCTATTCCCAACCCAACTTTCATCTTCATTGCTTTAAATCCACTTTCCTTCAATACAACCGCTTCTTCCACTAAAGTCTGGGTTAAGTCATCGGTTTCAGTAAAGTACATAGCCGAAGCATAAACAGGAACAGAATCACGCTTTCTTCCACCTAAAAGAATAGAAACCGGCTGATTCAAAATTTTACCTTTCAAATCCCAAATAGCATTATCAATAGCACTAATAGCAGAAAGCATGATACCACGCCTGGCAAAATCCAGAGAACGGCGGTGCATCTTCTGCCAGATTGTTTCATTTTCCAGAGGATTTTGATTTAATACAAAAGGAGCATAAAATTCAATGGCTGCTTTTATGACGTTTGCAGGCCCATATCCTTCCCCCCAGCCAACATAACCTTCATCCGTCACCACTTTAACAATGCAAATAGTTCTTGATTCATAATGCCATTGAGAGAAATAAAACTTTTGGATTAGCTTTGAATTCAAAACAATCGGTTCAACATTTGTAATAACCATCCTTTTTTTTCTCCATTCCTTTTCATTTAAATTATCATATTGTATATTGTATTTTGTATTTTGTATACATTTTGCATATATAAAAAATAAACATTATCCTGCCGAAAATTTTGACTCCTCATCAGTTTTACTTTTTTTCAAATGATGTTTGTACCAATGTTCTTGAGCCGTTTTTACATGCATGGCCATAGCATCATAACTTTCTTTTTCTTTTTGCTTCTCAATATATTCCAGGATTTTTTGATGTTCCTCAATAGCAGCTTCTGGGGCACGGGTAAGTTGGAAATTTTCTGAAATAAATTTCTTTAACATACTGTAAATGGGCTCCATCATGATCGGAATAATTGGGTTATTCGTTGAAGCAGCAAGAGTTCGATGAAAATTAATATCGTACTTTACCATGATATGGCGTTCATCCTTGGAGTCTATCATCTTTTGTAAACATCTTTTTAAATCATTTAAATTTTTATTAGAGCGGTACAATGCAGCCAGGCGAGCAATTTCTGGTTCAAAACTAATCCGAGCCTGAATTAGATAGAGTAGGCTATCGTTTCCATATTTTAGTAACAACAGATTTTCAAAAGGATTAACTATGCTTGTAATCTCTGTACCCGATACATAAGCTCCATAACGTCCATTTATTTTTATTAATCCTTCTCCAGCAAGTCGATGGATAGCCTCGCGAATCGCGGTTCGAGAAACTCCAAAGGTGGAAACCATTTCATTTTCACTTGGCAAACGCTCCCCAGGTTGGAAGAATTTGTTCAAAATTGCTTCTTTTATTTGCTCCTCAACTTGTTTACTTAGAGGTACGTTGGGATCAATTTTCCTTAAAACCATTTTTATCCTCTACCTTGTGTTTTGTATACAATATACATTATTAATTTTCATCTGTCAATACCTTTAACGCATTGTGCGAATTATTAAAACCTAAATTGAGCGATTTTTAATTTTGTGTTCGTTTTTATACCTTTTTTCAGCTTGATTTTAAAAGATCCTCATCGGCATATAAATTTTTCATTTGCTTTGGTAATTTTAAATGCCGATTCTTTTTTTATTTGAGCTTTTTCTAAATAAATAAGCCTTTTTCTTTTAAATTGGACGTACTTATCCTATTGAATTTTTTTAAACTTCTCATTATTATGAAAATTGAATGACAGGGGGCCTTTGACATCGCTCCCATAATTCATCTAAGGCAGCATAGCCGCAACCAAAAAAACAATATCTTAGAAGTTCAATGAGTTTGAAAATTTTGGCACGATAAAGCGTGTCATCTTTTAAAGGAAGTATTCTAAATAATGTTGAAAAAAAGTCAATCCGCTACGACTTGCGATTACATCATTTGTAGTCTCGATTTTTGATATTTTAGTTTGCTTTGGATTGGTATTTTTGTTCATATTCTAACAACCTTTTGGGTTTAAGTTATTGATTTGTTTTTTTTGTTCGTACTTAATTTAAAAAACAATAGCTTAAATATCCAAAAGGTTCTTTTTTTCCTAAAAAAATCGCTCAGTTTAGGTTAAGGTTAAAATCCGTCCTAAACGTTGATATATCAATACGAATATTGAAAATAAAATTTATTTAGGACAGCTGTGCTTTTCTATGTTAAAATAGTTGTCTTCTAAAGAAAGTATTCTAATATGAACTGCGTTTAAAAGATAGGTAGGTAAGTAATTAATCGAAAAGATACATTTGTAAAACTAATTAGATTGCCGCTTTGCACTGCAAATTTTTCAAAGTAACGGAATTGAACTCAATTTTAATTAATGACGAAAGCGCTTGAAAAAATGCTCTTTTTCGCGTATTTTATACAAATAAAGAAATGGTCAATGATTCTTTGAAATTTCACAAAAATTATAAGCCAGCAAGCAGTCTTATTACTTCTGGAAGAGAAAGTTATATATCTTTGAAATTAAGTTTACAAACAATAATAAAAAGGATTGTTAATTAATCATGTAGAAAATAATATAAGGGGATGGATAAAATGTTTTCTCCAATGTTTTCAATACTCCTTGTGCCTTTTGTTTTGGCGATGTTTTTAGCCATCAATATGGGCGGAAGTGGAACAGCTCCTTCCTTTTCAGCCGCTTATGGCGCTAATATTATCCGTAAAGATTTAATTCCTGGACTTTTCGGAACATTTGTATTTTTGGGTGCCATCATCGCTGGTAAAAAGGTATCTCTGACTATTGGAAAAGGAATTCTCCCAAACGAAGTTATGAATTTAGCCTTAACTTCAATTATTTTATTGTCAGTGGCATTATCTCTTTTAGCAGCCAATTTAATGAAAATCCCTCAGTCGACAAGTCAGGCTACTGTTACTGCTTTAGTTGGGCCTGCAATATATTTTGATATTTTGAAAACGAATAAATTGTTTTTTGAAATTATTCCCACCTGGTTCATATTGCCATTAGTATCTTTTCTTATTACATATATTATTGGGAAATATATATACAACCCTGTCAAAAAGCGTGGGTGGTTTAACTTTCAACAAATATCCTCCCATATTGGTTTAAAGTTACTTGTTATTTTAGCGTCTTTATATGTTTCTTTTGCAATTGGTTCGAATAATGTTGCCAATGCTGCCGGTCCTATTGCATCAATGTTAGCTAATGAACTTAAAATTACACTTACGAATAATAATTTTTTATTGGTAATGATTGTATCTACTCTGATAATTGCTCCATGTTTTGGGATTGGAAGCTCTCTTTTGGGGCACAAAGTTGTTCAGACAACTGGCAAGGAAATTATTGATTTTGGCCCAATGGGCGCGTCATTAATTTCATTTATTACTGGCACACTTCTTTTATTAGCATCAGTTACACATGGTATACCAACTTCACTGGTTCAGATGAATACAATGTCAATTATTGGACTGGGAATATCTAAGATTGGATGGCGAGAAATCCTTAAGAAGACATCTATAAAAAAATTGCTCACAGTTTGGATAATTGCGCCAATTTTTTCATTTTTAATTTCTATTACTTTAACTTATATTGCTGCACAGATAGGTTGGTTGTAAAGTAACTATTCCGAGAAATACGTTTTTAAATTTTATTTCAGCCTTTTTAATTATTAGGTTAAAATCTTTGAAGAATACCAGCAAAACGGTAAAAATTTAGGATCTGTTTAAAATTATTTTTGCATACACTTGCTGAATATCCTAAGGCAGCATAGCCGCAACCCAAAAAACAATATCTTAGAAGTTCGATGAGTTTGAAAATTTTGGCACGATAAAGC
>JAGHBR010000159.1 GCA_021160885.1 Caldisericaceae bacterium | reverse complement strand
TGGTTAAACTAATTGGTTTAGTAATATGGTTGAAATTAACACGCAAAAAGAAGAACAAATCCTGCAAATCGCCATGCAGGTCTTTGTGGAAAAAGGCTGGCACGGCGCTAAAATGCAGGAAATCGCCGACCGCGCCGGCGTTAACAAAGCCATGCTGCATTACTACTTCCGCAGTAAAGAACGCCTGTACACGGCCATCCTGGAAATGCTGTTCCTTAAATTCCTCAATTCCATTGCCGATTCTTTTACGCCCGGCCAGACCTTTGCCGAAACGTTGCAGCTTTTTTTAGATCACTTTCATGAAAAACTAAAAAACAATCCTACGCTCCCTCTGTTTATTGCCCGTGAACTGAGTGAAGGCGGCGACAGAGCAAATCGCGTTATCCGACAGGTTTTAAAACAAAACGAACTGCGTACTCCACAAATTATGATTAATGAATTGAAATTAGCCCAGGCGCGCGGGGAGATCATCCCATTGGAAGAGCCTGTTCAATTTTTGCTGACCCTTATCGGCTCCTGCGTTTACTTTTTCCTGGCGCGGCCCATTGTTCAGCCTCTGTTTCCGGAAATTGATTTCCATTCCGATGCCTTCATTGAACAAAGAAAGAAAATGATCTTTGAACACCTTTATTACGGCCTAAAAAAACGGGAGAACTACCCATGATCCGTTTAAACGCTTTTATTTTATCCTTCGCCTGGTTTGTATTATTTTACAGCCAGTTAAGCGGCCAGCAATTGTCAGAAGTTTTACAAACCGCTTTAAAGCAAAACAAAGAGGTTCAGGCGCAACAGCAGGCTTTGCAAAGCGCCCAACTGCAAGCCAAAGCTACCTTTCGCAAAACGTTGCCCAGCCTGGATTTAAACGCTTCGTACCGCCATGTGACCCACGTAGCGCAATTGCAATTCCCTTCAACAATCCCCATTCCAGGCTTTCCTTCCGATATTAGTCTGGGACAATACGACACTTACGAATCCGGCCTGACGCTTAAATATGTCCTGTTTAGCGGCTTTGCTCAAAAGAATCAGGTTAAGTTGATGAATCAGCAAGCCGGTCTGGCCAACATCAGCCTGGAAGACAAACAAAAGGAGATCGCCTTTAAAGTGATCGGCGCTTACCGCCAGGTGCAGGCCAAACAATTAGAATTAGAAGCGCTGCAGGCTTCGTTAAAACGGATTGAATTACAGATCAAACGTGTAAAGGCGCTGATCAAACAGGGCATGGCGCTGGGCCTCGATACGCTTTCTTTGAAACTGGCCCGCCTCAACGTTCGCAAGCAGTTGATTTCGGCTCGCGGCGATCTGGAAATGGCCCAACAACAGCTTGACCAGTTAGTGGGCGGCAAGGTACAGGTGCCGCCATTCCAGAAGCCCGAATCGTTAGCGCTCAATGTGCTGCCCGTGGTCCAGTTAATGACGCCATACCGAATGTTAGATCAGCAGCAGCAAATGCAGCACACCATGGTAAAAATCAGCAAAGCGCGTTATTTGCCCAGCCTGGCCGCCTTTGCCAGTTACAACTACGGCAAGCCCGGTCTGGACTTTGTAAAGGGCGAATGGATGGATTACGGTATCTGGGGCCTCAGTTTAAGCTGGAATCTGTTCAGCTGGCAGGCCGATCGTTTAAATGAGCAGGCCGCCCGCGCGCAAGTTAAAAAAATCGAATATCAAAAAGACGCCGTCAAAGACCAGTTGCAAACACGGTTTGAAAATGCCCTGCGCGAATGGCAAACACTGAAAGAACAGGAAAAAGTCGTGCAAACAGCTTTAAGCGTGGCTCAGCAAAAAATGAAAATTGTGCAATCTCGCTACCAGCAAGGTATGGCCTCTGCCACCGATTTTAACGAAGCCAATTTACAACTTACCGAAGCCGAACTCAATCTCAAGCGTCATTATCTGCTTATGACGCTTAAGCTGAATGAAATTGATTATTTAAGCGGTAAACCATTAAAGCAATGGAGCATCTTATGAAAGCATCAAGCCAAATATTCGCCGTTATTCTTTTTGCCTTTTTAGTGGCAGCTTGCTCTAAAACTGAAGATCAATTTGTTTACAATGGCCGCATGGACACTGACGTCATCCGTCTGGTGGCCAAAACCGCGGGCACCATTGACACCTTGACCGTTCAGGAAGGCGACCCGGTCAAAAAAGGCCAGTTGCTGGTTAAAATAAATGACGATCGACTGAAGCTGCAACTGCGCCAACAACAGGCTCAGTTAAACGAAATTCAAACTAATTTTCAGATTCTGTCCAGCAAGGAACGTCAGCTACAGAGCCAGTTAAAATTCACCAAACAGACGCTGGACAAAACCCTGGCCATGCTTAAACAAGAGGCCGCCACGCAACAACAGGTCGATCAATTGCAAACCCAGGTTGATGTGCTGCGCGCGCAGTTGGACGAGGCGCATACCAATAAAAAAATCATTGCCAGTAAACTGGAGCAACTGCAGGCTGCTATTGACATTACGCGCTTGAATTTAAAAGATGCCCGCGTAACCGCGCCGATTGACGGTCTGGTCATCAATCGTTTTGTCGATTTGCACGAGAGCGCGGCGCCAGGCAGCCCGCTGCTGGAAGTGGCCGATTTGAATACCTTGAAGGCCACGATTTACGTTCCGCTGACGCGTTTAAACCAGATCAAATTAGGTGATCCGGCCACCATCAAAGTGGATGGCCTGGATAAAACTTTTAAAGGCAAAATCGTCTGGATTGCCAGCGAAGCCGAATTTACGCCCAAGACCATTTTAACCGAAGAGACGCGCACTTCGCTGGTTTACGCCGTCAAGATCGAAGTGCCCAACCCCGAACAAAAGCTCAAAATCGGCATGCCGGTTGAAGTAAAACTTTAAGAAAATTAAAAATTACGAATTACGAATGACGAGGTTACTGGTGACTATTGTTTTAAAAGTTCTTTTCACAAGCAGGATTTTCTCTTTCTCTAAGCTTAGGGAGAATTCCGTGCTTTGCAGTCATGCCTGTTTGGTAAAAAGGACATCCGCAGTAAGACAACTCGTAATTCGTAATTTTATTTAAGTGATTACGTAAAAAGGTTTATTGCATGGTTCCGTTAACAGTAGAAAACATTAAAAAATCGTTTGATAATGTACAGGCGCTACGTGGCGTAAATCTTCAGGTAGAAAAAGGCCAGATTTACGGTCTGATCGGCCCGGACGGCGCCGGTAAAACGACCCTGATGCGCATTGTGGTCACCTTGCTCAATGCCGATGAGGGCGAAATCTACTTTTTAGGGAAACCAACCAAAAATAACATCGGCTTTGTGCGGGCCAATGTCGGCTACATGCCTCAGCGCTTTAGCCTGTACCCGGATTTAACGGTTGAAGAAAATCTGCGTTTTTTTGGCGATCTGTTCGACGTACCGCAAGCAGTGCAAACTAAACGCATGGAAAAACTTTACCAGTTTTCGCGACTGGGGCCCTTCAAAAACCGCCGGGCGGATGCCCTTTCCGGCGGTATGAAACAAAAACTGGCTCTTTCCTGCATGTTAATGCACGAACCCGGCGTAATGGTTCTGGATGAACCAACCTATGGCGTCGATCCGGTTTCGCGTGCGGAATTATGGGACATTCTAAAACAACTGGCCAGCGAAGGGAAATCCATTCTGGTCAGTACGGCTTACATGGACGAAGCCGAACTCTGCGATCAGGTCGGGCTGATTTTCAAAGGAAAAATTCTGGCCAGTGGAAAGCCCACGGATTTAACGCAATCTTTAAAGCGCCTGATTTATCTGATCACAACCAACAATGCGCATCAATTGTACCTGCAATTGCAAACCGTCTTTCCGGCGCAGGATTGCAATCTGTTTGGCAATGGTGTGCATTTAATCGACCGCAAGCAATTAGGCCTGGAACAAATCAAAAAGACTTTGCTTGACCGGCAAATCGAATTCCACGACATTCAACCCATTCAGCCGGATATTGAAGATACCTTTCTGGAGCTAATCCATCAACGCGAGGTGCCAGCATGAGCGAACCCTGGGCAGTACAGGTCAAAGATCTGACGCGTAAGTTTGGCGATTTCACGGCCGTAGATCATGTTTCATTTAAAGTTAAAAAAGGCGAAATTTTTGGCTTTTTGGGCGCCAACGGAGCAGGTAAAACCACTACCATTCGCATGCTTTGCGGGCTGCTTTTGCCTACCTCTGGCCAGGCCACTGTTGGCGGCTTTGACGTTTACAGCCAGCCCGATTTAATCAAGCAAAACATCGGCTACATGAGTCAACGCTTCAGTTTGTACGAAGATTTAACCGTACGCGAAAACATCGAATTTTACGGCGGGATTTACGGCTTAAAGCGCAAACAGATTCGCCAGAAAACCGATGAGTTGCTTGATTATCTCCATTTGACTGACCGCGCTGACACCCTAACGGCTCAGTTGCCATTGGGCCTCAAACAACGCATGGCCTTAAGCACAGCCTTGTTACACGATCCGGAAATCATCTTTTTAGACGAACCAACCAGTGGCGTCGATCCTGAATCACGTCGCCAGTTCTGGCTATTGATTTACGAACTGGCCGCCCGCGGTAAAACTATTTTTGTCACCACCCATTTCATGGACGAAGCCGAATATTGCCAGCGCATTTCCATCATGCAAAACGGAAAAATCATCGAGCTGGACGAACCGCAAAAACTCAAAACAAAATATCAGGCATCCACCATGCAGCAAGTGTTCCTAAAAGCAATCGGAGAAATAGCCCAATGAACAGAACTTTTAAAAGCATTGTCCGAAAGGAATTTTTGCACATATTGCGCGATTACCAGACCTTGATCATCATTTTCATCATGCCGATCATCATGCTCATCATGTTTGGCTACGCCATCACCCTGGAAATGCGCCACATTGAAGTGGCCGTTGTGGACCACGCCCGAACCCCGCAAAGCCGGCAGTTACTCAGCCATCTGCAGAGCAGCGACTTTTTTGTCATTAAGGCCTACGATCCTCCGGAGAGCCAATTCGAATCTTTATTGCAAAAACGACAGGTACGCTGTATTATGGTTATTCCGGCCGACTTCAGTCTTTCATTGACCGGCGAACGTTTTACTCCGGTCCAGCTATTGATTGACGCCAGCGATCCCAATGCCGCCAATTTCATTCAGAATTACTTCCAGAAAATTTCAGCTCTGTTCAATGCCGAAAATAATCCGCAATTCAAATTTCCCTTTGAAATCGTGCCGCGCTTTTTGTTTAACCCGAATTTAAAATCAGAATACTTTTTTGTGCCAGGATTAATCGCCATCATTGTGCTGCTGATCAGCGCATTGCTTACCAGCATTGCCATTGTTCGCGAAAAAGAACGCGGAACCTTTGAACAGATTTTAGTCAGTCCAGTGCATGCTTACCAGATCATTTTGGGCAAAGTCATTCCCTACATCATTTTAGGCTTTGTGGACAGCGTCATCATTTTGCTGATTGGACATTTCTGGTTTCAGGTGCCTGTGCATGGTTCCATTCTGCTGCTGTTGGCCACCCTAATCCTTTACCTTTTAACAGGTTTGAGCTTTGGGCTGTTTGTTTCAACCATAACCGATTCACAACGCACGGCCATGCTGATTGCCCTGTTGATGACCATTTTGCCCACCATTTTGTTGAGCGGCTTTATTTTTCCCGTGCCCAGTATGCCCGTTATTTTTCAGTACATCAGCCAAATTATTCCGGCAACGCACTTCTTGAAAATCATTCGCGGCATTCTACTCAAAGGTATTGGACTCTGGGAATTAAAAGCGCCCATTCTTTACCTGACGCTTTTATCGGCCCTGATGATTGGTTTGAGCATTAAAAAATTTAAAGTTAGTTTGGAGTAATCATGCAGCGTTTACTTTATCTGATTCAAAAAGAATTCAGACAGATTGCACGCGAAAAAACGTACATCGGAATTATTTTCGTCGTACCGATTTTACAACTGGTAGTGATTGGCTTTGCCGTAACCACCGACGTGAAGAACGTCCCCACGGTTCTGGTTAACGAAGACCGCTCCTCTTTCAGCAGGCGCATTGAAGATGTTTTGCAAAACTCTGAACAGTTTAACTATCTGGGCCGATTGCCCGATATGGGCAGCGCACGTATCTGGATTAAAGAAGGCAGAGCACAACTGGCTTTGATTATTCCGCCCCATTTTGAAAGGGATCTGAAGAGTAACCAATTCCCCCAGATTTTGGCCATAATTGACGGCGTTGATGGCAATTCGGCGGGCGTGATCGCCGGTTACATCGCTCTGTTAGCGCAAAAATTACAAATCGCCTGGCTACCGCAAATGAACATCTCCCCCGAACAACTGATCAACATTCATTTAGTTGAACCGGAAACGAGAATGCTTTACAACCCGGATCTGGAAAGCGTTTACAACATTGTACCCGGCATTTTGGCCCTGCTGATCATGATCATCACCGCTTTTTTAACCGGCATGTCCATTGTACGCGAAAAAGAGATTGGCACTCTGGAACAGTTGATGGTTACGCCCATTCGCAACTGGGAATTGTTAGGCGGCAAAATCATTCCACTTACGCTCATTGTGATGCTATTGTTTAACGTGGGCATGGTTGCAGCCCGCTTAATTTTCGGCCTTTGGATGGCGGGCAGTTTACTTGAACTTGAATTCTTAGCCCTTTTGTTTGCTTTAAGCGGGCTGTCGCTTGGCATATTTATTTCGACCATTGCGCATACCCAACAACAGGCCATGTTTTTAGCCTGGTTTTTTATGGTTTTTTCTTTACTTCTTTCAGGATTTTTCATTCCCATTGAGAATATGCCTCCGGCCATTCAGGCCATTACTTATCTGAATCCGGTGCGTTACTTTATGGTCATTGTGCGTGAAATTTACCTGAAAGGCACGCCGTTGAAATTTTTGTGGCAACAGGCCGGCGCCATGACGCTTTTTGGCCTGAGCATGTTTATCCTGGCCAGCCTGCGTTTTCAAAAACGATTAGGATAAACGCAGGGGAAAGTAGGTGTTATTCATATTTAAACCAATCTAAGTTTTGATCCATCCTGAAGGTTAAAAAATTCGAAGCACGAATTTCGAAATACGAAATCTCTTCCCACCTTTCTGGTTACTGGGAAATCAAATAGAGGGCATGTCACTTTTGTCCAAAATAGATGTGATCCCGAGTTTTTGCATCGGCACAGTCGATACACTACAAAATTTCATCGACCCTTAACTCTTACACCCTTAACTTTTTGCCTCCATTCAACTAAAGCATTCGCTACACGGCTGAAGTATTCCAAATCATTAGTGTC
Source organism: Caldisericaceae bacterium (assembly GCA_021160885.1). Classification (GTDB taxonomy): domain Bacteria; phylum Calditrichota; class Calditrichia; order Calditrichales; family Calditrichaceae; genus Caldithrix. The sequence goes on along the minus strand of JAGHBR010000159.1, from coordinate 155 downwards.
CTGCCAGCAGAGAAGAGAATCTGTTCCAAAGTCTAAGCCCAATCCCAGAAGATCAAAGTTGCGGTTCTCCCTTCCCTTTTGTAAAAGGGAAGGGAGTTAGAGGGATGGGTTTTTTAACAACTCCAAGGCAGCCTTTACCTTCAACCTTTACACCC
>JAGHBR010000100.1 GCA_021160885.1 Caldisericaceae bacterium | reverse complement strand
GTAAATTTGCTCAGTAATTAAAGGCAAATTGTTTAACTATTCAAGCGGAGAAACATTAAGCATGGGATTCTGGGGCAAAGCATTTGGAATCGGATTTGGATTCATGTTAGGCGGACCGTTGGGCGCTGTGTTAGGTGGATTTTTAGGACACATGTACGATGAAGAAATGGGCGGCAAAGGCACAGGGCTGGGCTTACATTGTCCTTACTGTGGTAACCATGTAAAACCTTTAAGCGATGGGCACTGCCCGGTTTGTGGAAGTGATTTGCTAAAAACAACCAGCTCTCACCCCCAAAGCGAGCAAGATCGGCAATTTCTGTTTTACGTCACCTTAACTTCTCTGGCCGCTAAAATGGCCAAGGCCGACGGCGTGGTCAGTGAACAGGAAATTCGTGTTTTTGATCAGTTTTTACGTGATGAATTAAAGCTTTCTGCTGAAGAAAGAAAAATTGTGGCTCAAATTTTTAATGAAGCGAAAAAATCGCCGGAAGATCCCATGTCCTTTGCCCGGCAGTTCCGACAAATGATAGGTTATCAGCCGGAAGTTCTGCAAACCATGGTGCATCTTCTGTTTCGCATTGCCATGGCTGATGGACAATACCACCCGGCCGAGGAAAAATTCATTCGTCAGGTAGCCCAGATTTTTGGCCTGAGCGATGGCGAATTTGAACAAATCCGCGCTTTGTTTGTTAAGGTAAATTACAAGGCCTATCGCGTACTGGGATTGACGCCGGAAGCCAGTGTCGAGGAAATTAAAACGGCTTACAAAAAACTGGTTAATCAATACCATCCTGACCGTTTGATGGCCAAAGGGATTCCGGAAGATTTTATTCAACTGGCCAATGAAAAGATGATTGAAATAAACAACGCTTACGAACAAATCAGGAAGGAACGAAGCTTTTAGGTTTTGGAGTTGGAGACTAAGGAGTACAACTCCTGCATTGATTAAGTTAAGGGTGTAAGAGTTAAGGGTATAATGGTTTGAGGTTAAAAAGGAGTTTTGGCTGTGATTCAGGCCATGAAAAACGGTCTGAACATTGATTAAAAGGGCTTTGTTTTCGCAAGGGAGTCTTTGAAAAATCATTAAAAATGTCATTCCCGCGCAAGCGGGAATCCCAAAGTTGACAGGGTTTGCAGAATCTCCGATTTTTTCAAAGGTTGCTTTGATAAGGTTTCTTTAATGCCGAGTTCTTAGATAAATCGACAAAACCAGAAATTAAAACGTTAGCAAGGATTTTCCTGATTTGTAGCTAAAAATTCATGTGCGCTAGTTTAAAAAAAGCAATGGAGGCCAAATGGAAGAACAACCAATTCGTCCTGAATCCATAGATAACAAAAAGTATGAGGACTTTTACAAAAAACTGCGCAAACAAATTGACGAATATTTAGCCAAAAAAAATTTTGAATATGCCGATCTTTTGCTATTAGTGCCTGACTTTTTCCATCTTTTGTACAAGCTGATGCGTGACCCCAGGGTGCCTGGCGATAAAAAGCTGAAATTTGCCGCCGTGCTAGCTTATTTTTTAACGCCTTTTGATTTGTTGCCCGAGGCCGTTTTAGGCCCAATCGGCTACATGGACGATCTGGCACTGGCCGCCTATGCGTTAAATGATTTTATTAATCAGGGCGACATGGACATCGTGTACGAACACTGGGCCGGTCGTGGTGATGTTCTGGCCAGCATCCAGAATATTTTAACCGTGGCCGATTATTACCTGGGTAAAGGCCTGTGGAATCGAATCAAGAAAAATTTCTGATTTTTATTAAAAGTAACTGAACTGACAATTTTATTATTGCTTCTCTCTAGATACTTAATTAGATTTGCGCCAGCTATTTCAATTATGAGGCTTGACTAATCATGGACATTTCAACCTATTTACATACACATCCTGTATTTTTGTTGCTATTTATCATTGTTTTAGGATTCATCTTAGGTAGAATCCGTATTTTTGGTTTTTCGCTGGAAACTTCTGCCATTTTGTTTGTAGCCATGGCCTTTGGACATTATGGCTTTCGGTTACCGCATGATTTCCAGACGCTGGGATTGATCTTTTTTATTTACGCCATAGGCTTGCAGGCAGGACCTTCAATTTTTAACATTTCTAAAAAGCAGGGATTTCAATTAAACTTTATTGTGTTGGTGCTCATTTCTTCAGGAGCCTTACTTACCTTAGCCCTGGCCAAACTCTGGCATGTAAAAATGCCCCTGGCCGTTGGTTTGTTTACCGGCGCTCTGACCAGTACGCCCGGCTTAGCAGCCGCTCAGGAGGCTACAGGTTCTCCCCTGACCTCTACCGGCTACGGTTTAGCCTACAGTTTTGGCGTGATTGGGGTTATCCTGTTCATCAAATTGTTGCCCGTTCTTTTTCGCGTAAAAATCACGGATGAAGAAGAACAAATTCGCCAGCAGGAACAAGCGCAACGAAAACACATTTTACGTAAAGAAGTCATTATTACCAATGAAGCGCTTGAAGGCAAAACCTTGGCCGACCTGCAGTTCTTTCAAACCACCGGAACCGTAATTTCCCGAATTTCACAAAAAGGCAAGGTCATCATTCCCGGGCCGGATACAGAATTACATGTGGGAGACGTTGTTCGTCTCATTGGAGATGAAAATCAATTAAAAGCCACCATTCCCTTTTTAGGCAAAGAGAGTGAAGAACCGCTACCGGATGTCAGCCATTTTGAATCACGAAAATTCATTTTAACCAATCGTGAAATTGTCGGCAAGACCATCGGCGAATTGAATTTAAGGCAACGATTTAACGCCAACATCACGCGCGTCCGACGGGGCGGACTGGAGTTTACCGCTGAACCCGGGCTCAAGCTGCAATGGGGAGACCGTGTGCGCGTGGTTGGCGAAGCAGAGCAAATGGAGCAAATTCGCAAATTGTTTGGCGATGAGATGAAAAAAGTCGAATATGGCGATGTTTTTGCCATTACCATGGGCATCGTGATTGGCGTGTTAATCGGATTAATTCCCTTTTCAATCGGGCGTGTTCTCTCCCTTAGTTTGGGTTTAACAGGCGGCGTGTTGTTTGCCGGGCTTATTTTAAGCAACCGCGGCAAAGTGGGGCCAATCATCTGGCAGGTGCCCATGCCCATCATTACTTTCATGCGCGATTTAGGCCTGGTTTTCTTTCTGGCTGTTGTAGGCACTAAAGCCGGGGCCGAGGTGGTCGAAGTCGTTCAGCGTTCCGGCCCAAAACTAATTTTAATGGGCGCCTTAATTACTGTTTTACCCATGGTGTTGGTCGCCCTCTGGGCCCGTAAAAAGTACAAATTATTTTTACTGGATTTAACGGGCCTGATTAGTGGGGGCATGACCTCCAGTCCGGGCTTGGCAGCAGCCGCCAGCATGAGCGAATCGCAAAGTCCGATCATTCTTTATGCGACGGTTTATCCCTTTGCCATGATTTTAATGATGATCTGGGCAAAAGTTTTAGCCTTGTTCTAATTGGCAATTGAAGATACTAATGCCATTTTTGTAACGACGCGTTGCCAAAATTTTTAAGAAATACCAGAATACGCCTCGGTTGATGAGCAAATTTTGTTTTAAGACAAACTGGCTAAACGTCACTTTTTTTCTTTAAGCAAAAATCAAAAGAGCGTCCGGGGACAAAAATATCAAGACCTGCAGAAGGCTAATGCAAGGGATTAACGACCACATGCTCTTCATTGCCATCGATGTAAGCCGCGTCAAAAGGGCGTCTGGCTATCGGTTTTGATTTGCAATCGGCCGCTTAGCGCAATTAAAATCTACACATTTGGATGAGAGTGCCAGGAAGAGGCGTGTTTTGCGGACTTAAAAAATGCGCTTCGCAAGAAGTGCATTGATTGATTTGCGGTTAAAGTGAAATTTAAGCTTAGTTGTTAAAACAATTAGCCGCTTTACCTCAATGAAAGTAAAAGGGGGTGTATTTATCGGGAATATTGGCAACATTTTTAAGATAGAATTTAAATTTTTCCATATTATATTGCTTCCGGATAATATTTATAATTACTATGTTTTGAAGAAAAATAAGAACACAAT
>JAGHBR010000253.1 GCA_021160885.1 Caldisericaceae bacterium | reverse complement strand
TGATTGCTGAAAATATGTTAAGAGCCGCTTTGGATGCGGTCAATCCTACCAATCTGATTTTGAAGCAATGCCGTCTTGAGCATCAGATGTTCCGTATTCAGGATTTGCGACTTGATCTTTCACAGTTTTCAAACATCTATGTTTTAGGCGCAGGTAAAGCCTCTGCTCATATGGCGCAGGCTCTGGAACAATTAATGGGGCCTCATATTAGCGAAGGTCTGATCATTACCAAATACGGCCATCGTGTGCCAACCAAAAAAATCCGCGTTTTAGAGGCAGGCCATCCTGTACCTGATAAAAACAGTCTGAACGCTACCGGTGAGTTACTTAAAATTGCTGAAAAAAGCACGGCCAATGATCTGATCATCTTTTTGTTAAGCGGCGGCGGTTCGGCTTTATTAGAACATTTGCCGCCCTCGATCAGCCTGGGGGATTTACAGCAGTTGAATCAATTGCTGTTGGCCAGCGGAGCCAATATTGAAGAAATAAATGCTGTTCGCAAACATATTTCCCTGGTTAAAGGCGGTCAATTAGCACGTCTGATTGCACCGGCTAAACTGGTGAGCTTAATTATTTCCGATGTGGTCGGCAACCCTCTTTCCAGCATCGCATCCGGGCCAACGACTGCCGACGAAACAACTTTCCAGGACGCCTGGCAGGTAATTGAAAAGTACCAGCTGGTTGAACAGCTGCCCGAAAGCATCAAAAACCACCTAAAAAGAGGATTAGCCGAGCAAATTTCCGAAACACCAAAAACCAATGAACCAATGTTTAAGAACGTCCAAAATATTATCTTGGGCAGCAATTTGCTGGCCTTGCAGAAAACCCAAAAAGTAGCAATTAAGGCCGGGCTGCACACGGTCATTTTAACGGATCGATTGCAGGGCGAGGTTAGTGAAATTTCTAAATTGATGGCAGCAATTTTCGAAAGCGCCATGGAACTGCAAAATCTGGTACAAAATCCTGGTTGTCTTTTGTTAGGTGGTGAACCTACTGTCAAACTGAAAGGCGACGGTCTGGGAGGCCGAAATCAGGAACTGGTTCTGCACATGCTTAAACATTTAAAAAAAATTGAGCATCCCTTTTATTTTGCCAGTATTGGCACGGATGGAACAGACGGGCCGACAGATGCAGCCGGCGCCTGGATAGATGAACAAACCTGGAAACAGGTGGCAGAAAAAAAGCTGGACGTACAAGCCTATTTAGAACACAATGATTCGTACCATTTTTTTGAAAAGATTGGTCGGTTGATCAAAACCGGCCCAACCGGTACCAATGTAATGGACATAATGATTTTTATATTTGACAATACGCCTTTTTAAAATTTCTGCTTAAAAATTTTTAACGGTAATTGTACTCAATAAATTTTCAAACTAAACGAATATAGAAATTGGTTTAATCAGGTTAATCAATCAACTCAGGAAAATTCAAACAATTATGGGCTGGCTTCAGGTATTAAAAAAGGAAGATTCCTCTAAAGAAAATAATAATCAAATTCTGGTCATCGATGACAACCCGGATATTACCGACACCATTCACCAATATCTTTCGCAGGTTGGTTTTACAGTGTTTACGGCCAATTCTGGAGAAGAAGGTCTTAAAATTTTCAGAAAGAAAGCGCCCAAAATTCTAATTGTCGATTTAAAAATGCCTTGTATGTCTGGCCTTGACGTTTTAAAAGAAATTCGCCAGAATGATGAAGAAACCGAAATCATTATTTTAACCGGTGTCCAGGAATCCAACGCCATCATTGAAGCCCTGCGCCATCGAGCTTCGGATTTTATTTTAAAACCCATAGAGCTAGAAACACTTAAACTAACGGTTGAAAAATCGTTACGCAGATTGGAGTTGTTGCAGCAGGTTAAAGAATACACGCGTGAGTTAGAAAATCTGTTACAAGATGTTCGAGAGACAAAAGAATATTTACAGAATATTTTAGAGAACTCACCACAAGCTATTGTTACCTATGATTTATCTGGCAAAATTTTGGAGTGGAACAGCGCAGCCGAAAGAATTACCGGCTATAGTGCAGAAGAGGTCAAAGGTAAATCCTTAAAAGAAGTGCTGGCCATGGCCGACCTGCTAATCGATCCAGCTGTCGAGGGGATTGGCGCTGCAGTGCGGGGCGTGGTTGGTCAGATCATAACCAAAGAGGGCGATTTACGTTACATTAATCGTAATGCCCGCGTATTACTTGATTCAGAACAAAACCCCGTGGGCATTATCGAAAATTTTTACGATGTAACCGAACAGGTACACAATGACCAACTGTTGGAAAAGCGCTACCTGCAATTGCAAACCATCAATGAAATCGGGAAAAAAATTGCCAGTTGCAATGATCTTTCTGAAATTGCTCAGTTTGTCAGCGAAAAATTAGTGAAAAGTTTTTTCGAATCCACGCAATTAAGTCTCTTTTTTTACGAGCCAGATTTAAACAAATTAATCCTCAAAGCACTTAGTGGCTACAATATTGAAAAAGTAAAAAGCCGCTTTCCAATAGGTGCGTCATTTGACCTTGATCAGGGTGTCATTGGGCAAGTTTTTCAAAATGGACAGGAAATTATTGCTGAAGACGTAACTCAGTTACCCTTCCCTGTTCAAAGTCTAACTGACAAAATCCAAAGCGAATTTGCTTTTCCCATTCGTTTTAAGGATCGTGTTTTTGGTGTACTAAACGTTGAAAACATCGAAAAAATTAAGTTAGATGAAGCCGACCGTTTTATGCTTGAAGCGGTTGCCGAATATTTAGGCATTGCTAAAGACCGTATCGAATTGATGGATCGAATAAAAGAGCAAAATATTCAATTGGAGCGCCAGGCCAATGAACTGCGCAAAGCGCTCAATAAAGTAGAAAAACAAAAACAAATTATTGAAGAACAGCACAAGAAATTAATTACCGACTTACAAAAGGCGGCTGAATTTCAAAAGAGCCTTTTGCCGGAAACCTTGCCTCAATTTGAAGAAGTTCAGTTTAATGCATGGTATTTGCCTTCCAGTCAGTTAGGTGGCGATTTTTACGACATTTTCGACCTTGATGATCGCTATGCAGCCCTGGTAATGGCTGATGCATCCGGACATGGCGTGGCAGCTGCCATGCTTTCGGCTATGTTTAAAATGACGCTTCTTAAATACAGCGCCGAAATTCTCAATCCGGCAGTTGTATTGGAAAAGATGAATAAGGATTTTTGCAGTGTGTTACAAACCGGAGAATTTTTCAGCGCCTTTCTGGCAATTTTTGACCGGCAGGAAAATATTTTGCGTTACGCCAACGCCGGACATCCCCGGCCTTTACTGTATGATTACCAGACAGGAGAGGTGAAAGAGTTAGATACCGATGGATTTTTATTGGGAATCATCGATTTGGGGATTGGTTTTAGCCAACAGGAAATTAAATTAAATGGCCAAAACCGTTTGTTTATTTACACCGATGGTTTAAATGAAGCGGTCAATGAAAAAGAAGAACAATTCGGCGCAGAGCGTTTAAAACAATTGTTGATCGAAAATGCGGCCAACGATGCTAACCTACTTATTGAAAATGTTAGAAAAAATTTGTACAATTACACCGGTTCCAATGATTTTGCAGATGATGTAACGATTCTGGTAATGGACAAACTCAAGGGTTAGCAATGCTTAAAGTTAAAAATAAAAAATGGCAGCAGGTAATTGACCTTTGCTTTGAGAATGGCCAGGGACATGTGTTCCGCTTTTGGGATGAAATGAACGATGACCAACGTAGTGAACTCATTGATCAACTTAGCCGTATTGATTGGCCGCAGATGAATCAGTTAATAAAGCAGGCTCTTAATCCTGTAAAACAAATTAAACACAAATTAGAACCAGCTCCGGTTATTTCTTTAACCGAAAGAGAAACACTTGATAGGCAGGTGATTCCCCTTGGGGAAGAAGCTTTGCGCAGTGGTCAGGTAGGTGTTTGTCTGGTCGCCGGCGGACAGGGTTCACGTTTGGGATTTGATGGGCCAAAAGGCTGCTTCCCTATCACGCCCGTAAAAAAGAAAACACTTTTTCAATTACATGCCGAAAAAATTAAAGCCATGTCCTTAAAGTATAGCGTGAATTTGCCCTGGTACTTTATGACCAGCCGTAGCAATCATGAGCCAACTTTAGCTTTTTTCGAAGAACATGACTACTTCGATCTTGGTAAGGAAAATGTTTTCTTTTTTGTTCAGGAGATGATCCCGGCCGTTGATGAACATGGCAAGTTCTTGCTTGCCGAAAAACACCGCATTTTTAAAAGCCCCAATGGGCATGGCGGTATTTTAAAAGCTTTGTACCAGAGCGGCGCTCTAAAGGACATGAAGCAGCGAGGTTTAAAATACATCTTTTATTTTCAGGTGGACAATGTGCTGGTTAAAATGTGCGATCCGGCCTTTATTGGTTACCATATTCAGAAAAAGGCCCAGATGTCCAGTAAAGTTGTACGAAAAGTTAAACCTGAGGAACGGGTGGGAATTATTTGTCAAATTGATGGAAAAACCGGTGTGGTTGAGTACAGCGATCTGGACGATGAACACAGGTACGCCAGAGACGAAAACGGACAACTAAAGTTATGGGCTGGTTCCATCGCCATCCATGTGCTTGATGTTCAGTTTATTGAAGATGAAAATAAAAACGGATTTAAACTACCTTTTCATCTTGCCCATAAAGCCATTCCTTATGTGAATGAAGAAGGAAAACTTGTTAAGCCACTTGAAAAAAATGGCTTTAAATTTGAAACATTTATTTTTGATGCTCTGTTAGATGCCAAAAAGGGTTGCACTATTGAGGTCGATCGTTCACAGGAGTTTAGCGCTGTAAAAAACAAAGAAGGATTCGATAGTCCGCAAACTGCACAGCAAGATTTAATGCGCAACTATGGCAACTGGCTTAAACAGTGTGGTGTGGAAATCCCCATGAAAGACGGCTTGCCTGCTTTTCCCATTGAAATCAGCCCGCTACTGGCCATAGATGCCGAAGAGCTAAAGATAAAACTTAAAACGATCCCTGTGATTAATGGTCCGCTTTATTTGGAATAAGGTACACCCCTTTGTAGATTTAAAAAAGTTGCACAATGGGAGGCAGCATTATGGATGCTGAATTTCGCCAAAAAGTCCGAAATATTTATCGTGTTAATCGCATACTCTGGTACGCCATCACAGCTGGTGTGCTAACTCTGCTAATCGTTGGCTATTTTTTACATGCCTCTGGTTCTATTACGCCGACTGGCACGGCAGGTCGTAACAGTTTAGGCACCATCTTTTTAATTGTGGCCATGATATTGCTTTATATTATTTTTCACATGAAAAGGAATTATCTTGATCCAAAAAAGTTGGTCTGGCGGGCAAAAAAGAAAACATTAGAAATCACCACGGTGGATCTGGCTGATTTTATTGCCCAGTTTGGCACTAACGCCGATACTATGGCTAAAACGCTCATCTTGTTGCGCAGATATTACATGGTCATCTGGTCAATTGCCGATTTGATTACCATTCTTGGTTTTGTGGAATTTGTGGTAACCGGAGAGCTTCGCGTATTGGCTATTTACGGAGTTGTGAGTTTGTATTCCCTGCTTATCAATTTTCCCTCGTTCGGAATTATTGAAAAATGTTACAATATCATCAGTAGCGAGG
>JAGHBR010000047.1 GCA_021160885.1 Caldisericaceae bacterium | reverse complement strand
GATGAAAAACAGAGTATTTTTAATCCTATTGAGCATTGTTCTATACAGCTTAGTTTCATATTGTGAAACTAAGAGATCTGACGAAGAAACTGGATATGTCGGTTCGTCTAGTTGCCGTACTTGCCATGAGCGCTTTTATCAATTATGGGCTACTTCTCATCATGGGAAAGCGATGCAACGTTTTTCAATGGAATTAGCGAAAGAAAATCTGACATTTGATGGACAACCCATTGCTGTTGGTGAAAACAAATATGTTGCAGAGTTAAAAGACGGCAAGGGATGGATAATTGAACAAGGGAGGAATAGGAACCATAAATATGAAATGGTTTATGTGCTTGGCGGAAAGAATATCTATTATTTTCTAACTCCTATGAATAAGGGACGGTTACAAGTACTACCATTGGCTTTTAATGTAAGGGATAAAAAATGGTATAACACAACTAAATCTATGATACGCCATGCTACTGATATTCATGACGAGGCAATTGACTGGAGAGAATCTGCGCTTACTTTTAATTCATCATGCTATAGCTGCCATGTTAGCCAGCTTCAGACAAATTATGATTTGGAAAGCGATTGTTACCATACAACCTGGAAAGAACCCGGGATCAATTGTGAAACATGTCATGGGGCTTCTTTAAAGCATATTGAATTATGTCGGAATTTAACCAAAGAAAAATTGCCTTCAGATTTAAAGATTATCCGAACAAAAGATTTCAGTAATCAGGAAATGAACAGTTCCTGTGCTTCCTGCCATGCTAAAATGAGACCATTGACTCAATCTTATCAACCAGGGGAAAATTTTTTCAATCATTTTGATTTAATCACTCTGGAAGATTATGATTTTTATCCGGATGGGCGGGATTTGGGTGAAAATTATACATATACCTTATGGCTAATGAGCCCTTGTGTGAAATTTGGAAAACTAAGTTGCATCCATTGTCATACATCCAGTGGGCGGTTTCGATTTAATGATGAACCTAATAAGTCTTGTTTGCCATGTCATAAAGAGCGCGTTGGAAATGTTGAAGCTCATTCTCACCATAAAAAAGATAGTGAAGGGGCTAAGTGTATTGCCTGTCATATGCCAATGACTGAATTTGCAAAGATGAAGCGTAGTGACCATTCCATGTTACCTCCAACGCCAGCTACCACTATAGCTTATAAGTCGCCGAATGCCTGTAACCTCTGCCACACAAAAAAAACTGCTGCCTGGGCTGATTCAGCTGTTAGAAAGTGGCATAAAGTTGACTACCAGGCTGAAAAATTACGTCTTGCTGGTTTAATATCTGCGGCCAGGAAAGAGGATTGGTCAAAATTAAATGAAATGCTTGATTATATAAATAATAACGACCATGATGAAATTTTCACCACATCGCTTATTCGACTTCTTAGGTTGTGTCCGAAACAAGAGAAATGGGCTGTTATTAAAGATGCTTTAAATGATCCTTCACCTCTGGTTCGTTCTTCTGCTGCAGAAGCTTTGGAAGAAAATCTCACGCCGGAAAATGTAAAAGCTTTAATAAGTTTATTAAATGATTCATTATTATTGGTTCGTTACAAAGCAATGCGGGCTCTCTCGCGAATCCCTAAAAATATTTTAGAAAAATCTGAGCAAATAAATCTTGATAAAGCTTTTGCGGAATATGAAAAGGCTTTAAAAGTACGTTTAGATCATTGGATTTCTCACTATAATCTGGGAAATTTTTATCTGAATCAGCAGAGATATAACGAAGCTATTCACTCGTACAATTTATCGATTAAGTTAAAACCTGATGAATTAATGCCTTACATTAATGTTTCCATCGTCTATAACCGTTTAAAGCAAAATGACAAAGCAGAAGCTGCTTTACGAAAAGCACTGGAAATAGATCCCCAAAATTATGCTGGCTACCTTAATCTTGGAATGCTGTTATCAGAAATGCGGAGGCGAGGTGAAGCAGTACTGGCTTTTAAAAAAGCATTAGAAGTAAATCCGTCTTCTGCAAAAGCGGCTTATAATCTGGCAGTTCTATATGGCCAGGAAGGTTTGCTGGATGAGGCGGTGAAATATTGTGCTTTGGCTACTAAAAATGATGAAAAGGAACCAAAATATCTGTACTCCTATGCTTTCTATTTACAAAAGGTAGGTAACCTTAATCGGGCAATTGAGTTACTTAAAAAGTGTATACAAAATTTTCCTACATATGGTGAAAGTTATGTTTTGTTAGGCTATCTGCTGGAAAAGACGGGCAAAGTTGAAGATGCCGTACAGTTATATGTACAAGCCCTGAATCAGAAAAAACTCGATTATGGCACGAGAGAGAAAATCCTAGCAAAGTTTAAGGCATTATCAAAATAACCTTATAGGTTTAAGTTACTTAGTACAAGAAAAGGAGCTTCAAAATGAAGCAATTAGTATTTCCTTTGATCCTTTGTTTCACTGTATTTTTTGTCTCTTGTTCGAATGATTCACCTGCTATTCTAAAGGATGAACCAGAACCAAAAGAAGAAATATATCCCCTTTCTGATTCAACAAATACCGGTGATTGGATATTAATTGAAGAATTGAGCGATGAATTTGAAGGGACGGAATTAGATAATTCAAAATGGCAAATTCAAGGGGTTAATGGTGTTTACAAATCGAATTTTATAGGAAGACCTCCGTCACAATTTTCAATAAATAATGCCATCGTAGAAGACGGAAAATTAAAAATTTTAACCAAGTGGGAGCCAGATTACAATTTTAATCCAAAATACCATCCCAAAACAGGAGAAGAATTTAAGAATATTACTACAGCTGCGGTTTATAGTACGCATAGATTTAAATATGGTTATATGGAGATAAAATGTAAATCAGCAAATACAGAAATAACAAGTGCTTTCTGGACTACTGGTGATAATTCCGAAATGGATATGTTCGAGATGTTTGGAGGCCATAAAACAAATGAGGCCTGGAGAAAAAGACTAAAATTTAATATGATAAGCTGGGATCCAGAGAATCCATACTATTTGCCGAGTGGAAACGGTCCTGCACACACACGAAATATACAGGTAGATTTTTACACTGCTAATGATTTTCATGTTTATGGTTTTGAATGGACGGCAGACTCGGTTAAAATTTATATAGATGGAAAGCTACATCCGGATGGTGTAATTCTCAAATCTGAGCTAACCAATAATGGAGCTAATCTAAATCGCTGGGTAACTGATGATTTTTACTGGATTTGGGTAGATTCTGAAACTTTTCCCTGGTTGGGGGTGCCTGATTCCAAAGAAGAAGTTGGCCCCAATGGTATTGCGGCATATGAAATTGAATATATTAGGGTTTGGCAGAAACAGAATCAAATAAATGTTAAAAAATAGTAAGATAGACTATTTTTCTTAGGAAGAAAGTATACAATGAAAATATTAATTCTATTTTTGTTTTTTATATTCTCAGTATTTGCATGTGGTATTGTTGAACAAAAGGAAATGAAAAAGAAACCTAATATATTGTTTATAGCTGTTGATGACCTTCGTCCTGAGCTTGGCTGTTATGGTTCGGAGATAGCTGTTACTCCCAATCTTGATCGTTTGGCTATGGATGGCTTAATGTTTGAAAATGCCTATTGTCAACAGGCTATTTGTGGGCCTTCTCGGGCCAGTATAATGACAGGAGCTCGTCCGGAGACAATTGGCGTATTAGATAATTATACAGATTTTCGTGAATTGAATCCTGACATTATCACCCTGCCTCAACAATTCCGGCTCAATGGCTATGAAACTGTTTATATCGGTAAAGTTTATCACGGTAAATTTACTGATGATGAAAAATCATGGACTCGGAAGCCGGCTCAAATTAATCTAAAAAAGCCAAGTTTGCCGGGAGGATATGCTCTGCCGGAAAATCAGGAAATTTTTAAAAAGAACAAGCAGGCAATGATTGCCAAGTATGGTAAAGCGGCAAAGTATGGATTAGGGATGGGGCCAGCTTACGAATGTGCTGATGTTCCGGATCACACTTATATTGATGGATACAATACCGAGGTCGCGATTGCCACTTTAAAGGAGTTGGGCAAAGGCGACAAACCATTCTTCCTTGGTTATGGATTAATTCGTCCGCATTTAAATTGGAACGGTCCCAAAAAATATTGGGATTTATATGACCCCAACAAAATACAATTGGCTTCCAGTAAAAGGCCACCGGTTAATGGGGCAGCTATGGGGCTTCATGCTTCCTTTGAATTACGTACGCGTTATGGCATACCCAAAGATGGGCCCATTAATAATTCTTTAGCACGAAAGTTAAAACATGCCTATCTGGCATCAGTGAGTTATGTTGATGCTCAAATTGGTAAAATGATTTCTGCTTTGGAAGAAGCTGGTGTGCGTGATAATACAATCATTATAGTATGGGGGGATCATGGTTGGCATTTAGGAGAAATGGGTATCTGGGGAAAAGCAACCAATTATGAAGTTGCTACGCGTGTTCCGCTGATAATATGGACACCTGATATGCCAGATAAAAATCGAGGTAAAAAATCAGATTTTTTGATTGAACTTGTGGACATTTACCCAACTTTATGTGATTTATGTGGGATTGATAAGCCAGAACATCTCGAAGGACAAAGTTTTGCCCCACTCTTAGAAGATACAAATCAACCCTGGAAAACAGCTGTCTTTAGCTTGTTTCCGACTCCTGCATTAAGAGAATGGGGAGCCAGGCCTTTGTCAAAGGAAATGAGGGAGACCTATTTCGGCCCACTAATAAAAAAAGTAGAACAACGAATTATTGCTCAGCAAAAAGAAAAATGGGATCGGGAATTGTTTGAAAATTATCTGATAGGGTATGCCATGCGTACCGCTCGTTATCGAATGGTGATCTGGAAAGACAGACGTTTTGCTGATAAAAAGCCGTTGTTTATTGAGCTATATGATCATCAAACCGATCCCTGGGAGTCAAAAAATATTGCGGAGGAAAAACCAGCTTTAGTGCAAAAACTTTTAGCACAATTTAATACAGGCTGGAAGGGAAATCTCCCCGGGGAATATAGCCCTTAAACAATTGCTCATTATTAAGTATGGTTTTAAAAATTTACAAACACAATTGTAAATGTTTGATGAACAGGGAGGATGCATATGAGTGAGGATTAACATTTTTTAAACTTATTTTTATTTGTTTAACCAAAATAAACTTTAGGAGGTGTTTTATGTATCGCTTTGCTAAATACCTAATTTTTACAGCCATTTGCTTGACTTTAATGCTCACTTATTCATTCGCGCAATCGGGTGGAACTGGTACGGAAGAAAACCCTTATTTAATTGCCAATCCAGAGGATTTACACTGGATGGCTCAGGCCGACAGTGGTTCCTATTTTAAATTTACCGCAGATATTGACATGGCTGGCGATTCCAGTTGGGTGCCGCTTGTAAGTCCGGGTAAAAATCAATTTTTCGGACATATAGACGGTGATTATCATGTTATAAAAAATTTGGTAATTATTGGAACCAGTCCTAATACTGCTTTCATCGCAGATATGGGAAATCCTTCAAGTGTAAAAAGGCTTGGATTCATTAATCTGACGGTGAGAGGTGTTAACCGTACTGCTGGTTTATGTGCTACTGTTTTTCAACCGGGACGCGTAATCGAAGAATGTTTTATTGAAAATGGTGATATTGCAGGAGATAACCATGTTGGTGGCTTTACCGGTTGGACATGGCCCAATGGCAATTATGTTAGAAATTGCTATTTTGATGGGATAGTCCAAGGAGCAGATATCGTTGGTGGTTTGTTTTCAAGAAGTCGCTTGGATACCTCTTATGCTCCTCATGAAATTACAAACTGTATTTTTTATGGTCGGGTGAGTGGGCTTGGTTTTTCTGTTGGCCCGATTTCAGGGGACTTAACCACGAATTCTACAGCCATCTGGGATAATACTTTGTACTACAACAATGTTAATAAACCACAGGCTCACGAAGTAAATGCAACAGCAGTGGATTCAAATGCTTTAAACGTGCAGGCAAATTATCCCACACTGGATTTTGACAATATCTGGACAATGGGTGAAAAATATCCGGTGTTGAAAGGCTTTGTTGAAGCCACAGCAATTAAAGAGGCTCCCTCCACTAATTTGCCAAATCGTTTTACATTAAAACAGAATTATCCTAATCCTTTTAACCCCAAAACTGTTATTTCTTTTACACTGTCAAAATCTGAACATGTGGTGTTAGAGGTGTTCAATGTGG
>JAGHBR010000113.1 GCA_021160885.1 Caldisericaceae bacterium | reverse complement strand
ATTTTCATTTAGAATTAACTAAAATTTTACCAACCCTTAGTGACTTTTAAAATATCGTCACTAATTAATCCTTTTTTGAAATCAGACATGCATTCTTCGATTATATCTATTCCTTTATTAAATTCTTCTTCCGTTATTACAAGAGGGGGTTGTATCCTTAATACCGAATTACTAAAAAAAGATAACAATAATCCTTTCTTCCAGGCACAATAACAAATTTTTGCTGCAGCTTCTTTATTTCTTTCTTTAGTTAGCTCATCTTTAACTAAATCTACTCCTATAGATAATCCTAAACCTCTTATTTCTCCGATAAATGGGAATCGTTTTTTCATAGAAGTAAAACGCTTAAAAGCAATTTCATTTAGTTTTTCAGCATTTTTCATCAATTTTTCTTCTTCAATAACTTTAATTGTAGCCAAAGCAGCTGCACAGCATACAGGATTACCGGCAGTTGTAAATAAATGGGCCGGAGCATCCAAAGATTCCATAATTTCTTTTCTTCCGATCAAAGCCGATAAGGGCATCCCGGAGGCTAAAGCTTTGGCCATTATTATCATATCTGGTTTAATATTAAAGTGCTCTATCCCAAACCACTTGCCTGTTCTTCCCATCCCTTGTTGGACTTCTTCGGATACAAAAAGAATTCCATTCTCTTTGCATAGTGCAAATAACTGCTGCATATAATCCTTGGGTGGCACTACTATCCCAGCGTCTCCCTGAATCGGCTCAATAATAACTGCAGCCACTTCATCCGGAGGAAGAAAGTTTGCAAAGGCGTATTTTAAGTAATCAAGACAATTTTTTCCTGCATCTTTCGGTGCCCCTCCCAGGGGATTGCGGTAAATATCGGGGAAAGGCATATGATAGATTTCAGGAAGCAAAGGTCCGATTTTTCTACTCATATCAAGACTTATTCCGGAAAGGGTAATGGCTCCATAAGTGGAACCATGATAAGAACGGATAAAAGAGATAATTTTAGATCTTCCGGTATAAGCTCGAGCCAGTTTAATAGCCCCATCATTAGCGTCAGAACCGGAAAGGCCGAAGGAAACTTTCTTGGGAAAATTACCGGGAGTAATTTCTATTAATTTTTGAGCGAGGTCAACTAAAGGCTTGTGATACATATATGCCGGAGTATAAAGTATAAATTGCTTAGTCTGTTCTATAATGGATTGCACAACCTTTGGATGACAATGTCCAGTATTTAAGGTGCCGGCACTTGATAAAAAATCAATAAATTTATTTCCATCCATATCTTCAACAGTCGATTTATAAGCTTTTTTTATAACTAAAGGATAATAAGGCATACGTGAAAATGACGCGATTACTTTATTATCTTCCTCAACAATTTTTTCGCAATTTTTATTTTTAGAATTAAACGGCATATTTTTCTCCTATAAGTAAAAAATATTTTCCCCGGTTTGTACTTCCGGTAAAAATCTTAAATCTTGTTAATATCCTCCTAAAGTAAGGGGAACAATCCTTACTAATTTTGGCATAAGAAGATGGGGTAAGGCTAAAGAAAGGAATGGGAAATAAGTTGTTAATAGATTAACTTTTGATTGATTACTTTAAGATAGATTTAAAAAGATTCATGTCAATATTACCACCAGCAATAGTACAAAGAATAGAAAAGAGAGGAATCGTTTTTCCCAGGAACTTGCTACGATGCTACCATGCTTAAAGTAACTGAGAACGAAAGGTCACTTTAGTATCTGAATGTTGGGGCTGGCTATTTTAATCTCGCCAGCCCTACAACTTACCTAACATTTTCGGAGATCATCGCAATAGTCGCAAATTCAACATGGCTGCGATTAACAGCAGTTTTCCTTGCTTAGCGAATAGTTCCAGTAATTGACCTGCAAACTATTGCAACGATAACCCTTGTTCTGACATATTCAATTCCTGTTGATTGTGATAGACTATACATTTTTCATCGGTATTACCCCTTTTTATGCTTGGTTTTCTTATAATAAAAACACATCTATCGTTTTTCCTCTCCGGGGTATTACTATTAACAAACAGAAATGTTATCCTATTTTTTTTACTGGTGTTCCCCAGAATGTTTGAACTATCTCGTCAGATGGCTTAGTTGTAACCATGCTTACTATAACGTAAACAAACACAGAAGAAACTACAGCTATAAAGGATTGATGCATACCCCATAGTTGTAATTGTGGGAATACTGTGCTCCCAAGACCATATATTATCATTCCCCAAAATATTGAAGCTATAGCTCCCCATTGATTTCCTCTCTTCCAAAGTAATCCAAAAAGTATTGGACCAAATGTAGCAGCTTCCAGTCCTCCAATTGAGAACATAATTATCCATTGTATCAATTTGGGTTGTTGTGAAGCTAAGCCTATCGGAATTATTATGCAGCCTGCCATTATCCATCTTGATGCTACTTTACGAGCTTTATTTGATATATTCGGATTAAGTTCACTTAAGAGATTCTTGGCGATACTTGAGGATACTATTATAGCCATTGCTGCAACAGTAGTCTGGATACCTGCCACAATACCAGCCAGGACTATTCCTCCTAAACCCCCTGGTAATACATGCATTGCCAGCCAAGGACCAATTTCATCCGGTACAGTAAGACTTGGGTTTATTGCACGACCTATTATCCCCGACATACACAAACAGAATGTCCATATAAAAACAAATATTCCGCCCATCCATATGGCTCTTTTTAGTGCCCTTGTATTTTTATATGTTAAAGCTCCAAGCATAGCATGTGGCATTCCAACTGCAAAATAACCAATAAGACAAGTAACAGAAAAAGCAAACGGTTTGGAAAATATACCACCCATGGTTGGCGACAGTAAACTTATATTCTCTGCAGCAAGGATTTCGGTAGATTTCAGAAACCCTCCAGCATGGTTTACTGTACCTACAAATAATAATATGCATCCAATCGTCATTACAACACCCTGCACGAGAATAGCAATAGAGGTTCCACGCATACCGCCTAGAACACAATAAATCAATACGACCGAAGACCCAAGGACGAGGGCACCAAAATATCCTATCCCTGTCATTTGAGCAATAACCCTTGCTGATCCTACAAATTGGGTTGCCATATACGGCAACAGAAATACAGTCACCAAAATTGAAAGTGTTATTGTTATTGCCCTACTCTGATATCTGGCTTTAAATATATCCAAATAAGTTTCAGCGTTCACTCTCCTGGCCACAATACCAACCATTAATCCTATTGGAGCTAGAAACATGAGGTTAACGAAAGTTTGCGTGTTGTTTAAAAGCACCCAAGAATAACCATAGGCATAGGTCATCCCCGGACCGGCAATAAACGTTCCTGCACTGGCAAGCCCTCCGGCAATGAGCAGACCTACCACTAGACCTCCCAGTCCCCTGCCTGCTGTATAGAATTCTTCCTCATATTTTGCAATGGGAACTTTTTCCATAATACGATATGACCATATGCCAATGGCTAGCAATATTAATGTATATATTACGAAACTAACACTTGCCCAGTTCATTGTTTCCCTCCTTTTTCCTTTAATTCTTCCTCGTCTGTTAGAGGTAATTCAGGGATAAATTTTTCCGATACGAATATCAGCGCAATCACAAATATGATTGGTACTACTACATTTCCAAGTACCACCCAGCAAGGCAATCCAAATATATAGGGTTTTATCCCTAAAATGTAGGACAGGCCCATTAGAAAAATTAAGAACACAGAATAGAAAATCCAGGATATACCCCAAAGCCTTTTTGCGTACTTTACTCTTCGATCCTCAATGAATTTCATTTCCATACCTCCTTAAATATACGTAGAAAATTTTTACCTAATATGAGTTCAATTTCTTTTTCACTATATCCGCGATCCACAAGTGCTTTAGTAAAATTGGGAATCTCCTTATCACCGCAGAGACCTTTCACCGGTGCTACATTTGGCAATTTTGCCAATGTCTCTGCATCTACATATTTTAGAGCATAATCACAAAAGTCAAATCCTAACCCAACATTCTGTATACCACCTAATTTTACTATGTGATCAAGGTGGTTCATTAGGTGATCAAGGTCTGGACTCTTATCGTCCACAAAAATACTAGCAGAATTCATACCGATTACACCATTATTATCTATCACTGCCTTAATTTGGTCATCGGTAAGGCATCGTGGGTGGTTTTGCAGGGCCCTGCAATTGGAATGTGAAGCTACTATTGGGTATTTAGTGAATTTCATGACATCCCAGAATCCAGGGTCATTGAGGTGGGAAACATCAATTACGATTCCCAGATTGTTTGCTTCCTCAATAACCTTTACTCCAAAATCGGTAATTCCTCCAACCTTACCTTCTTTCTGTGGGAAGAAATGAGCCCCATCTCCAACATAATTTCTCAAGACATGGGTAAGAGTCAACATCCGCAGACCTAGGATGTAAAATATTTTGAGAAGCTCAATATCATTTCCCAGTGGTTCAGCGCCCTCCATTCCAAGTATTAATCCTATTTTCCCATTTTTCTTAGCTTTTTCGATATCTGTAAATTTGGTAATTTGAGTTATACTGGGCGATTCATCAATTTCCTTATGAAATGCGGACACGATATCTAACCCGTCCCTTAGTGAAAATTCGGGAACACGCCTGGGATCAATATAGATT
>JAGHBR010000367.1 GCA_021160885.1 Caldisericaceae bacterium | reverse complement strand
GAGTTTTTTTGGTTGCGGCTATGCTGCCTTAGATATTTTGATCCTGTATTTTTATTTAATTTGTTTCTTTAATAAATATCATACGTTTTTTCAAGAATAGCCTTAATTTTAGGCTGCTGTCATTGATGAGGAATTGCCATGAAGTACTTTACATGCTGTAAAATGATTAAATTTTTTTTTATTTAATCCATTTTAATGTTATCTTTAAATGATTGTTAGGAAAATAAACTAATTAAGGAAAAAGAATGATTCGGGAAGCAGGGTATGGACCTAAGTTGGTTCGCGAGTTTAATGAATTGAATATTTTACGATTCATTAAAAATGATGGACCGATTTCAAGGGCTGAATTAGCCAAGCGTTATAAATTGTCAAAAGCTGCTGTCTCTGAAATAATTAGCAATTTGCTTGAGTTGGGCTATATCCATGAGATTGGTATGGGCAATTCAACCAAGCTGGGAGGCCGGAAGCCCATTTTATTGAAGTTTAATCCACATTCAGGGTTTGCCATTGGAATTGAAATTAAACGTGATCATGCCAGGGTGGCTCTCAGTGATTTAAATGCTAAAATTCATAATGTCGATTATTTTTCTTTTAAACCAGGAGCCTCATTAAAAGATATTGTTAAGCAGGTTTATTCATACATCGATGATTTCTTGAAGATTGATTGGGTAAAAAAAGCCAGGCCGATTGGCATTGGTATTGCAATACCCGGTCTGGTAAACTACAAAAATGGGAAAATACAAGAGTCGGATTCCCTGAAAAAATGGGTAGGCTTTCCGTTAAAAAAATCTTTTGAAGATCGCTATCAAATCGAGACCGTTGTTGAGAATGACGTTAAAGCCATCAGTCTGGGCGAATTTCATTTTGGTGCAGGAAAGTCAGTGCGGGATATGGTGTATCTTTGGGTAGGAGATGGAGTAGGCGCAGGCATTATTATTAATGGTGAGTTGCTGCGTGGAATATCGGCTTCAGCCGGTGAGGTCGGTTATTATGATGTTGGTTTTTTGGTTAAAGAAAAAGGTTATTGTAAACTATTATATGACGAACATAAAAATTTTGGTGATATTCTTTCAGAAAACGTTTTGCTGGGGGGGGCAAAAAGAGGATTGCAGGGAAGTTTTGCAGGACAATTGGATGAAAAAAAATTAAGTGTAGATTACATTCTTGAGGAGGCTCATAATAATAATCCCCTGGCTTTAGAGTTGGTTAAAGAATATGGCTTTTTAGTTGGCATAATTTGCATTAATCTAATAAATACTTTGAATCCTGAACTGGTAGTGATCGGTGGACAACCAATTGCCCACGATTCTTTGCTCTTAAAAATTATTAAGGATCAGATTAAACAGGATATTTTGCGCACGCCAAGCCGCATTGTTAAAGTTAAAAAGGCAAAATTAAAAGAGGATGCCGCCATAATTGGGGCGGTGGCTCTGGTGTTGGAAGATCTTTTTTACAATCAAAGATTAAATATTTATAAATACCGCGAGGTGTTCAGAAATTGAAGTAATGCAATATAAAGCAACCTGGCGGCAGCCCTATCAAATAATTTTGAGTTTTGAATGTAAAATGTTGAATGTACTATTTTAGGAATTATTCAGATCATGGATATATTCATCCATTGAACCATTCAACCATGCTTATGCATTAATCAGATTTAACGCTTGAAAAATTTAATTCAAAATTCAACACTCAAAATTTAAAATTTTTCAAGTCGGTCGAGCCACAGAACAGGTTTGTTAGCTTGTAAAGTCAATACAGGTCTGGCCTTACATGCTGCATGCTTACTCTGATCAACTCAACTTAGAATCCCAAACCAATCAACTATTTGAGCAGAGAAATATTTGCCCTGATTTATTAAAAAATATTAACTTAAAAATTTAGTAAATTAAAATTGAACGGAATGAATGTTTTTTAATTTGATACACACGGACGTTCAATGCAAAGCACGGGCTGGATCAATTCAGACTGATCATGGTACAATTGAAACGCCGATATTTATGCCGGTTGGTACTCAGGGTACAGTTAAAACACTTTCACCAAGAGACCTGCATGAAGTAAAAGCTTCAATCATTTTAGGCAATACCTACCACCTTTACATGAGACCTGGACACAAACTAATTGAAAAATTAGGCGGTTTGCATAAGTTCATTGCCTGGGAGCGGGCTATTTTGACCGACAGTGGCGGCTTTCAGGTTTTTAGTTTAAAAGAATTACGTAAAATTGACGACGAAGGGGTTTTGTTCCAATCCCATCTGGATGGTTCTTACCATAAATTCACTCCGGAGCTGGTGCTTGAAATTCAACGAAGTCTGGGCAGTGACATCATGATGGTGCTGGACGAGTGTCCGCCCTATCCTTCAACTGAAGAATATGCTTTAAAATCCAATGAACTAACCATCAAATGGGCAAGACAGGCAAGGGAAATTTTTGCCAACTGGCAACCTTTGTACGGGCATCGTCAGTGGTTGTTTGCCATTGTACAGGGAGCAACATTTAAACATATCCGCGAGCAAAGTGCAAAGGCCTTGATTGAATTGGATTTTCCCGGCTATGCAATCGGAGGACTGGCTGTAGGTGAGCCCAAAGAGGTTATGTTTGACATTACCGATTTTTGTACGGAAATTCTACCGAGAGAAAAACCAAGATATTTAATGGGCGTGGGCATGCCTGCTGATATTCTGGAAGCCATCGAACGTGGCGTGGACATGTTTGATTGTGTGATTCCAACGCGCAACGCACGCAATGGAACTGTTTTTACCTGGCAGGGTAAAATGGTTCTCAAAGCGGCACGATTCAAAGAAGATGCACGGCCGATTGATGACGAATGCGATTGTTACACCTGTCAAAATTTTTCCAGAGCCTATTTACGACATTTGTACAATTCCAATGAGATTTTAGGCTTAAGCCTGGCTACGATTCATAATGTCCATTTTTATCTGAACCTGGTACACAAGGCGAGAGAAGCCATTTTAAATGATAAATTTTTGACCTGGAAACAAAAGGTTTTACCTGAAATTACAAAAACAGTAGAAAACTAAATTAATTAAGGAGAAAAACTATGTTACAAGCAATTTTACTCATGGCGCCTGCCAACCAGGGCAACGGTGGCGGCGGAAATCCATTGGTCGCCTTTTTGCCATTCATTTTAATCATTGCCATCATGTACTTTTTGATGATTCGGCCTCAGGCAAAAAAGCAAAAAGAAAAACAGAAGATGTTGGATGCCTTGCAAAAAGGTGACAGTGTGGTAACCATGGGGGGCATCCATGGGAAAGTGGCTGGTTTTACAGATGACAATAAAACAGTAATTTTAAAAGTCGATGACAATGTTAAACTTCATGTAGAACGCACAGCCATTAGCTATGTTAAAAAAGCAGGTACTAAAAAAGTATGAGAATTGTTTTTATGGGGACGCCTGATTTTGCCAGGGTGTCCCTGCAAAAACTGGTCAATTCAAAACATGAAGTAGTGGCAGTTGTAACCGTTCCAGATAAGCCGCAGGGGCGAGGACTAAAGCTAAGGCCTTCTCCTGTTAAACAATTTGCCCGGCAAATTGGCCTGCCGATTCTTCAACCAGCAAAATTAAAAGACACGCAATTTATTGAGCATTTAAAACAATTTGCAGCCGATGTCTTTGTGGTGGTGGCTTTTAAAATTTTGCCGCCACAGGTTTTTAATCTACCGCCCAAAGGCACTGTCAATTTACATGCTTCCTTACTACCGCGTTACCGGGGAGCTGCTCCTATTAATTGGGCCATTATTAACGGAGAGACAGAAACCGGTGTGACTACTATGTTGATTAACGAACGCGTGGATGAAGGCAACATGTTGCTGCAAAAAGAAGTGGCCATTACACCGGACATGACAGCCGGCGAATTGCATGACCTGCTGGCTGAAATTGGCGCCGATTTGTTGCTCGAAACATTAGATCGCATGGAAATCAATGATATCCAGCCTGTTAAACAGGATGAGAAATTAGCGACCAAAGCGCCCAAAATTACCAAAGAAATGTGCCATCTTAATTTTAATCAACCAGCGCAACAGGTTCATAACTGGATCAGAGGGCTAAGTCCATATCCGGCTGCTTATTGTTATTGGCAGGGTAAGCAACTTAAAATTTTTCGTTCACGTTTGGTCAGCAATTTGAATGATGCGGTTGAACCTGGTACCATTGTTAAGGTCTTTAAAAACGGATTTACTGTAAAGTGTGCCAGCGGAGCAGTGGATGTGTTTGAAGTGCAGATCCAGGGCAAAAAACGCATGGCCGTAGAAGATTTTTTAAATGGTTACAATTTGGCTGAAGGCCAGCTTTTAAAATAATGAAAAATTTCTACTCTTAATCTATGAAACCCGACTCCTTTTGATGCGTTTTAAATGTATTGGTTTAATCAAAAGGAGGGAGTCATGATAACCGTTCATGTGCCCAACTACGGAGATTTTGATTCGGCACTACGTGCTTTTAACCGAAAAGTTCGCAAAGCGCAGATCATAGAGATATGTCACAAGAAGTCGCACTACATCAGTCCAAGCCAGAAACGACACCGCGCCAAGCTCAAATGGCGGAAGAAGATAATGAGTGATTCGTGACTAAATTCTGCATATTTGCGTTGACTTCCTTATATTCGTTTCTTGAATTTACCTCAAAAGGAAGGAGGTAAAATGGCCAGTATTCATAAAACCAGGGAGGGTACATACTTAGTTAGTTTTTACGTCGACGGCAGGCGATTTAGAAAACGTGTAGGGAAAAATTAAGCCGTTGCTCAAAGGATTGCCAGCGAAATTGATTATTTCATAAAAATCGGTGATTACAAGGCACTTGAAAAATATTTAAAACGATTAATAATAAAAAAGCGTATTGTTGATTTTGAAGATGCTAAAAATGCATTTCTTGATCATTTAAAAGAAAAGGGATTAAAATCCTCTACTGTTGCTACCTACCCGCAAATCCTTAACTCATTCCAGGAGTTTTTAGAAGTTCATGGAGTTCATTCCTTAGATGGGCTGTAT
>JAGHBR010000071.1 GCA_021160885.1 Caldisericaceae bacterium | reverse complement strand
TAGAGGTAATAAAAAATAGACTAATTATAGCATTAAGTCAAGCCTTTTTAAACTAAAAAGGCTCCACAGACGTGGAGCCGAAGGATGATGTTGAGGGTTTTGTTTTTTAGGAGGGAGGATAAACTTTATTATCTTTTCCTAATTTCCCTTATAACTTCCGTTTTAAAAATAATAAAGAAAACCCCTTTTTGTCAAGTTTAATTTGAATTTTATTCAAAACTAAATTTAGTACTAACCATTAACAGAGAAGCTCCTGACTCAAAACCATTAAAAAGCCTCAAATGGACAACCAGTAATTTAGTTTGATTAAAAATACATTGTCTGGTTTTGTGTCAAACAAACGCTGAAAATCAGTACCAGCCTTAAAGACTCCGGAACTCAAAAAATCATTTCTGTTTTGTGCCCAGACTAAAAACAGAGTGGAACCTGGCCGATATTCCCAGCGAATCACGAAGTTGGAACGGAATTCTTTAAAATTAAAATCTGGATAGTCAAAACAATAATCAGTAATCCCATCCTGGTTTTCATCTATTTCGTAAATTTCATCTTCTGCAACATAGCGAATTTGTTTATTGTTAAGTTCCTTATAACGGGCGCTTCCTTTGGCTCTGGGATTGGTAATCAATTTAAAATGCGAGTATTTCCCTGCAGAGACAAAAGGCTGGCCATAATATTGTAACGAAAGGTTAGGCGTAGGACTATAATTGAATCGAAAAACTAAGCCAAACGTATTTTGTACAATACGGGCAAAGATGTAGCGGTCCACATTTTGAAAAGATTCTGTATCTACATATTGGAGGTTTTCTTTATTAAAAGAATAAAAATAGTTAATTTTAACATTTAAACGTTCGCTTATTTTTTGCGCAAGTTCCAGATTAAAACCATATCTTTTTGAAATTTTGTCATCATTCACATGAGCTCTGGATGAAAGTTCTATCTGAAAATTTTTAGACCGGTTTGAGTAGCTCTTAAACCAGAAATTCCAGCCACCTGAATAGCGTGCCAATGGCCCGCCTCTAAGCATGTGAGGCGAGTAGGCACTCTGTTCGCGATTGATGCCCATATAAAAGCCCCAAAGATTTGTAAATTGCAACCCGCCGTTAATATTGCCTCCCTGAAACAACCGATCGCCGGCGAAATTCCAGCCCTGCCAGGCATTGAAGTTCAAGTTGGCCCTCCGAATAACACCTACCGGATTATTTAAGCGGTAACCGATCCAGATGAAATGCATGATTTGATCAGCGCGCCGTAAAAAGCCAAGATCATTCAATTCCAGACCAGGCGAGCGCCATAATCCGCCTGTGGCAAAGCGCCAGTTACCATTACCGATCTTGCCGATATCAAAACTACCTCCATGCCCAGAAAGCGTTGTACGCGTGGTATCTAAAGAAACATGTTTGGCATCCGGTCGCTGAAAATAGTGGGCTGAAGAGGTTTGTACTCTTTCAATGGCTTCTGCGTCTCCAATCAGATGAGAACCAAATAATTTAAAGTCTAAAAAATAGGTTTTTTTGTCCCATTGATGGCGAAAATCAATTCCGCCGGTGTAAGCCGATCTGTTAAGAAATTTTAAATGATCGTCCTTAATGTTGCGATTGGTTGCGGTGACCATACCGCCGATCGAGGTATTCCCCTGATTAAAATCTTTTTGCAACCGGCTGACTAAATAGTTGGTCAAAGGTTCAACCGTTACCTTTTGACGCCGGCCTTCAATGTCCAGTGTAGCTTTTTCAGGATTTGTAACAGCGTCCAACAAACCGATAGACCAACCTTTTTGTGTTTTACCGCTCAGCTTGGCCGCGCCCAATATTCTTGTCTGTTCCGGCATGTCAATGTAGTCATAAGAAAAACCGTCTTCTTCGTCCGGATAATAATGAGGAGAACGGCCAATTCTTCTGGAATAAAATAGATTTTCCTTTGACATGTCTCCATCGCCCATGGCTAAAGGAAATTCAAAGATATTTTTACCTTCAATAAAAAAAGGCCGTTTTTCTTCGAAGAAGGTTTCAAAAGCGGATAAGTTTACTTCCGACGGATCGGCTTCAACCTGGCCAAAATCGGGATTGATCGTGTAATCTACCGTCAGGTCGCTTGTCAAGCCAATTTTACCGTCAAGTCCGGCATCTAAGCGAAAATCACGGCCGTTAGTAAACGGGTCTCCTTCCTCTGCCTGAAAAGTATGAAGTTTACTTACCGAGTAAGGCAAAAATTCAATCCGCTTTGGGGATTGAATGCCTTCAATGCCGGTAAGATTACCAAAATAAGAAACCAGGCCGGCTGCATTTTTAGGAATGTACTGCCACATGTCTTCTTCCTGATTGCGGTAAATTCTGCGCAAAATTTGAAATCCCCAGGTATGAGAATTGGCTTTAGCAAAACGTAACTGACTGAGTGGAATGCGCATCTCTGCAATCCAACTAGAATCGGTAATTGACGTTTTGACTTCCCAGATGGGGTCCCAGCTTTGATCTTGACGATCGCCATCCTCGGCCATTAAAAGATCGAATTTAACTCCCGAGGGATTGGTGCCAAAAACAAAAGCAGTACGGCGATCGAAATAACTGTCAATAAATATAGCTAAAAAATCACTGTTTTCAATCTGATCACGCCGCGAAATTTGCGTTTCAATTTTTTCAGGTTCATTGTCATAGGCAATAATGCCAAAATAGATGTTGTGTGCATCGTAAAGTACTTTAAAGTCGGTTTTTTGTGAAGGAGCCGCGTTTTCTACCGGATTGATCTGAACAAATGAATCCTGAAAAGGGACACGCGCCCAGCAGTTATCGTTTAGTTTGCCGTCAATTTTGGGCGCTTGAGGATTAACCCGATACGCGCGACAGTTTTTTCTTGTAAACGAGTCCGATGCTGAGACAAAAGAAGCGAAAAGAAAAAGTAAAATCATTAATCTGTAAAAACGGCGCATTTAGCATCTCCTTGTTGCATTTTACTCCAAATCACTTTGCTTTACGAAAAATCAAAGGCAAAGTTGCGGCCAAAATCATTGTAATGGAACGGTTCCCTGATTAATAAGTGCTTAAATAGAAATAACCTGAAGCGAGATAAGTGGTTTTTATCTTTTTTCTTAAATCCTTTAAAACCATGAAATCTGCAACACCTTTTCGGGCAAATAGGCTTGCAATTACAGTGTTTAATCAGCGACTAAACTTTTTTGCAACTACTCTATAACCTTAAAATTTGTCCAAAGAAATCGGTGGCAGCGTTTCGTAAGTGATACGGTAGTTTTTGTAAGGTGGTTTAACAATAAAAACGAAATTACCTTTAAGGGATTGGCCTGGCGCAATCTTCTTTTTAAAATAGGCATCGGGATCGAGCGCCACGTAATTCTCCAACCCCACCATGGGAGAACGGGAATCAAAAGGATCAATTACAAAAAAATTCGAGGAGAAAAACATAGCTTCTGCCTTGGAGACGTTTTTAATTTCTGCATTCACTTTTAAAAGTTGACTGCCGTTTTTTGAAACATTGTATTCGTTTTCGCCGACTTTAAAAGATCGGACCGGACGCACTGAAAAAATCTTTAATTTCCAAGGCGATTTTAAGGCGTTTTCAATTGCCCCTAAACGCCTTAATATTTCAAAGCTTTTTAAATCGTAAATTAAAATGGTACCATCTTCCGAAGCGGAAATTAGCTGATTGATAGAATCGACCACAGTTAATTGCGTGATGTTAAAAAAGTGACCATACAAAGAAGCCCGTAATTCTCTCTTATTCAAATCCCATATTTTAATGGATTTGTCCATTGCCCCGCTAACAGCAGTATTCAAGGCTTGTGAAGCTGTTATGGCTGTAATGGGCGCCAGATGACTTTTGGGCAATCGCTTAGCCGTCTTTGTGTTCCAATCGATCAACCACAAATTTACATTAAAAGCGGCCACACATAAATGGCCGTTAATAAATGTTAACAATCGTTGGTCAGTTACGTTATTTTTAAGCCCGGTCAGATTGAGCAAAGCAATCCTTTTTAAATTTCTTAAATCGAATAATTGAACATTATTTTGTCGAAAAAGAGCTAACATCGGTTGAAGACTGTGAATGGCAAAACCATCCCGTTTATTTAAAGTAAAAGGCAGAATTTCTGCGTTTTTTGTTTCTGTTTTCAATAGCATTAAGTTAGCATTTCCTTTTAAATAAATAGCTTTTTGAGCAGGAAAGACTGCTAATTGTGAAATTCCTGTTTGTGGCAATTTAAGCGTTGTTTTGATTTTTAGCTTTTGAAGCGAAATTTCAAGGGCCTGTCCGTTTTTTAAAACTACCCAAAAGTGCGGTTTATCAGGCAACCAGCTTAAACGTTGCGGAACATCCGTTAACTTTTTTGCGACAAGCGCTCTGGCTGAATCTGTTTGCCAAAGAATCAACATACTGTCCCTTCCGACAGACAACAGGCGATGACCGGGCAAAGGCAAAATGTCCAAAATACCGCTTTTGTGGCTTGCCTCGATGAAAACCGGTTTATGAGCTGATGCTAAATCAGATTGGTCAGATTGTTTTTGGCAGCTAAAGAGCAAAAATAAAAGAATGAGCAACAATAAAAGCAAGTATTTTCGAACAATTAATGCCATCATAAATCAATCCACAACTTTTGTTTTTTCGCCATAGGGAGAAAATAAAATAATTTCATCTTTAGGTTTCGGCGTCCAGCCAACCTCAATGTCCTTTTCCCAGGCCAGCTTACGCGCTTCTCTGAAAATATCGTAGCTGTCTGAACGGACAATAAAATAAAAGAATTGTTTTTTCGGATCCACCTGCTGGAGAATCTGGTGAAACTTAGAGCCCGGCTGACGAATTTCCGTAATAGTTTCGCCGTGTGCATCAGGTTTCGGAATAAAAACTTCCTGAAAGGCAGCATATGTTCGGTAATAATATTTTTCCGCTTCCACCGAAACAGGGAAAATTTGATTCTGGCGACATTCAAAAATCAGACTCGATTTGGCCGTTTCGTAAACCATTGGCGTTTCGAAAACAAATTCCTTGGAACGCAATGAAAGACTGCTGATAATGCCAATAATAACCAACATCCCCACAATATTAGTTACAATATCCATTAAGGAATCAATATTAAACGAAAAAGACGAATTTGATTTTTTTGCTCTGCGTCTCATTTTAATCCCTTTTAACCTGTAAGTGCCATGACTTATTAAAAGGTTCGTAACCAACATCAATTTTTGATTTGCGGGCCATCAATTGTTGATTAAGTTGGTTGATTAATCGGTAGGCACGTCTAAACGTTCTTTCTCCGCCCGGGTAAATGGCAAATACAATGTAAACGCTATCCGCTCTTTCTTTAATTCTTTGTAAAAAATGATCATAACCAGAACCGGGAGCATCAATCTGGGCATAGGCAATTTTTTGTTGAGTAGCCACCAGGATAAGAGAATCGGGATGACATTCCACATAAGCCGGCTTTTTAGAACTGACCATATTATTATCACGTGACTTAACCATGATGCTGGGAGCTAATAAAGAAACCACGCTTATGGAAATAATAATAAACGCTAAAACACCAGCGGTGCAGGTTAAAATACTTAAAAACGGAAAGAGTGTAGGTAAAAAACCTTCTGATTTTTTCTTGGCCATGATTCAAGCCCTGAATTTATTTAGGAGACGGTGTCTGGTGCGAAAGCGTAATCGTAACCGGTTTGTTTAAATTTTCAAGAATCGGATTCAACTGGGAAAGGCGCTGGTGAATGCCTTCTAAAGTTTGCTTTAGGGCTTTCATTAATTCTTCTTCATAAGTTAAATAGGCATTTAATTTTTCGCTGGTTTTACTGTCCTTGGCTTCAAAAGTATTAATAATTTTATCCATTTCCTGAATCAGATTTTGATAATAATTTTCCTGGGTTTTAATCAAAACAGATTTCATACCTTCCGGAAGAGCTTCCATTGTCTTAAATATTGCCTCAAGATGGTTGTTGGTTTTTTCCAGAGACATAATCTGGTCAGCCCAAAATTCCTGGTTTTTACTGACCTGAAGCAGTGCATTGCTAACTTCGCCAAATTTTTGCAGAGATTCTGCAAACATGGACTGCTGTTTTTGAATATTACTATTCAAATCGCTCAAAACTTGCACTGTTTTTGACATAGCAGTTAAATGATCATCAAGAACCTTTTGATCTAATTGCTCAACAATGTCTGCCAGATGTTTCTCTTTGCTCTTCTCCTGAAAAATAGGATCTAAGATTTCATATTCGCAAAATTCGTCGATTTCCAGTAAAAGTTCGTCTTCCCGCTTTTTTAAAGCAGAAGTGTACATCATAAGTGGAACGGTAATTAACAAACTTAACAGTGTAGTATCAAAGGCTACAGCCAGGCCGGTGGTTACGCCTCCAAGGTGTTGCGTAATCTGTTCCAACTCTTTGGCAGATTCAATTACTGATGAAAAATTACCCACGGCATTGCTAATTCCTAAAACTGTTCCGGTAAAACCCAACAACGGAATTACCGCCACTAGCACACGCAAAATTGTGTA
The DNA here is from genome assembly GCA_021160885.1 of Caldisericaceae bacterium. Lineage (GTDB taxonomy): Bacteria > Calditrichota > Calditrichia > Calditrichales > Calditrichaceae > Caldithrix. Next base: position 3,413 of record JAGHBR010000071.1, on the reverse strand, counting down.
GCTTAATTCCACGTTTTCAGAATCTCGCTCACTTTGCTCCAAAAGCGCATCGCGCAAATCATTGCTTTCCATACCGCTTTGATAGGCAATAAAGGCCCGCTGAATACGTTTAAACAAACGGGTTCTTTCTACACCGGGAACGGCATGGGCTATTTTATTAAGGACCTGGTCCACATCATCTTTTAGGCTCCAATGAAAATGTTTTTTTGTTTCTACAGCTTTGGATTTTTCCCAGTTAATTTCACGCTGCTTTAAGAAAGAAATGGCGAACGACCAGGCACCTAAAAAGGTAATTAAATATTGAATAAAGCCTCTTTCCAAAAACAAAGCGCGGATGTTTTCAAAACCTTTAATCTGACCTAAATAGTAAACCCCAATCAACAAAACAATAGTTATTCCACTGGCTAATAGCAGGCTTTGTGTTAAAGAAAGAGAGCGTAGAGCGCTTTTGCTCTTTTTAGGAATACTAAGCTTTTTAGATTTATCCATACAATGTGCCTCCAATTTTTATGGGCAATAGTAAATTTCAACGAAGTCCCATGCCGAGTAAAGTGGAATTTCTTTGAAAATTCCCAAGTACAATTTCAGATTTTTGTGTTCTTGCTTTAAGATATTTAAAAATTTCATCAAACGTAATTTTTTGGTCTTTATTAGTATCGGCGGCACCTTTTAAAGCCTTAATTAAATTTAAAGTGAAACGGCTGGCTTTGTTGGTTTTTGAATTATTATTTTTAAACCCATTACCCATAAACAAAAAGTTAACATAGGGTAAATTCCCATCATCTTCAAAATCAAAAGCCGTTGGTTTGAGTGAAAGGAATCTTTTTAATTGGCCTCCATTACTGGTAAACAAATTGGCTTCTAAAAAGCAATTAACCTTTGAGGCTGGTATTGATTTCAGTATTAAATGCAGATATTCTAAATTAATGCTGGTGCTGTAAATATTATCAATTTGTGAATCTTGCATTAACAAGGAAAGGGCTTGTGATGAATGGAGGTTAGCATCTGTTAGCACGGCATTACCTAAAAACAGAATAAACACTTCATCCTGAGGCTCAACATAGCGGGCAATGGTTTTAATTCCGTCAATAACAGCTGCTCGCGTCGGTTGAATACCAGTAGAAAGTGAAAGAACTAATATGTTGCTCTCAGGAATATCCATACCATTGGGGTCAGTTAAAAAGGATTTAAACGCATTTACATCATTTTTTGCCCATAATAGATCCTGGACTTTGGGGTCTTCATAATCCTCATTAGAAACAATCAGCGCCCAACGATTAATACCTTTTGCTCTTTTGGGCATGGTTTCAAAAGCATACAAAAGTTTTGCAATACGACCAACACGAATGGTAGCGCTGGTTTCATAGCCATCTTTGAATTTAGCCCGCACGGTTAAAAAGTTTGCCCCCGGAACAAGAGGGAAATTTTCAACTCGGAAAGGAATAGCACCTGGATAGAGTTGTGGATCTGGTTTTTTCTTGATTTTGACCGAAGCGCCAATTTTTTTTATCTCTTTACCATTCAGGTCAATGGAAACAGGTTTTTTGTTCTGTGTAATAAAACCCTCCACACTAATAGAAGAAGCACGTGTATGGTGTCCGTCTTTAGGATCGGTTATTACAATTTTGGGAGCCTGCACTAATTTCAAGCTGCTGGTGTTTTGCAGATGATCAGGCGTAATACTGACGTCGAACTCCGATTGTTTGTCGATCTTTTCTTTTACCTTTTCAGTGGAAACTTCTGAGAGCTTAAAACGGTTGACCAATTCCAGACTGGTAAAACGATCTTCGTATTTTTGAAAAGTGTCCATTAAACCTTGTTTTTGTTGGGCAGCAACCACTTCGGGCTTTTCACTGATCGCTACAACTTTTAAAGGAATATCTTTCTTTTGGTAAATTTCATTAATCCAAAAATCGTTGGGATCCATTTTTTGGGCAATGGCCAAATATTCATTTCTGGTTTTTAATTCTTTATTTTTTTCGTAAGCTAAAGAAAGGTAAAGAGCCAGCATCCCCTGTTTATAGCGATTGTTATCGTTGTAATAGGTTTGCAGGTCAAGCAGCCCGCTAATGGCCTTTTTGGTTTTATTTTCAAAAGCCTGCAACAACAAATCCAAAGCGTTTAAGTCTTTATTGTGAGGGGCGATTGCTAATGCCTGTTTCATAACTTTTCTGGCGTTTCGGGTGTCTTTTTTGAAAAATACCAGATAACGCACGTAGTCCACGTAATTAGCTACAATGAAAGGATATTCTTTGATCAATTGACGATAAATATTTTCTGCCTTTTTTATATTATTTAAACGGATTTCACACAATGCCAGATTACGTTGGAAAACCGGCTGTTCAGGATGCGTTTTGGTCAGTTCCTCAAAAATCGCTTTGGCTTCTTGATATTTTCCCGTACGTAAATAAACCAATCCCAGGTTATTTTTAGCAAAATAATACCAGGGAATTTCATTACTAATTTTTTTAAACCAATATTCAGCAGAGACAAAATCTTGTGACTCAAGGTAAAAGGTGCCTAACAGATCCATATTGTATGGGCTTTGAGGGGCGGCTTCGTAATACTTTCTGGCCCAGACCTCAGCTTCTAAAAAATTACCCATTTTGATGTAAAGCTGGGTCAAAGCGCGCAAAGCTGGCGTTACTCCAGATTGTAATAAAATGGATTTTAAATAATTCCGTTCGGCTACCACATAATTTTCCAGCATTTCATACAATTTGGCTTCCTGATAAGAACGCATTGATGATTCCGGGAAGCTTTGCAGCATACCAATTAAAGTGTAAATTTCTTCTTCTCTTCCTAATCCCAGATAACACTGGGCAATTGAAGAAAAAACAGAAAGATCATTTGGTCGCAAATTTCGGTAAAGGGAGTAATAATTCAGCGCTTTTTGATATTTATGCGTCTGAAGATAGATGTCGCCCAATTTATCATAGCGGCTAAAAGCAGAATCTTTAGCCATGGCCTTTTTGTAAACTTCAAGTGCCTTGTCCAGATCATTCATCTCTTCAAACAAAAGGCCCTGGAGAAGTAAAATATGTGAATTTTCTGGGTGTTTTTGCAATGCTTTTCGATAATTAATTAAAGCTGTTTTATAATCATTCATGATGTGAGCGATGTAGCCTTTATAGTAATCTATATCGTCTTTGGCGATAAAAGGCGATTGCCTGATTTGCTCTTCTAAAAATTTGTGGGCTTCTGCAACTTTGTTTTGGTAAACCATGCTCATTGCAATTCTTCTTAAAATGGTCAGATTTTGCGGGTCTAAACGAAACATTTTTTTGTACTCCTTCTCAGCGCCTTTGAAATCACCATGCCGATATAAATACTCTGCTAAAAGTTGATGCGCCTGAAGTTCATCCGCAAAGTCCTTAACATATTTTTGTAAAGTATTGTATGCCTCAGTAAGC
>JAGHBR010000031.1 GCA_021160885.1 Caldisericaceae bacterium | reverse complement strand
ATATTATACTTTTTTAACCATGAATATATTAATATTTCAGCGGCTTTATAAGGATTAAAATTTTGGCATGCTAAAGCGTGTCATTTTTTGAAGGAAGTATTCTAAAAAATTTTAAAGATTCGATTCGTGAACTTTTGAAGATGGGACGCTAATCTACATTTTGTTCAATCAGTTTTTTTATTTTAACCAGATTTGTTTCCAAAAGCTGGCTAATTTTTTCGTTTGGAATTTGCCAGTTAAGGCCGGGCATAAAGGTAAACACAATTTTTTCTGGCCAGACCTGGTAATGAAGTCCCATATAGGTCACATAAGGCAGGCGTATTCCAGGCCGTCCAACCAACGGAACGTTGGGATAAATCCCAGGATGAGAAATGAGCACTTCTCGTTGCTCTAAATTTAACAAATGCAATTTCTTTAATAATCGCAGTAGAGATGTAATAAAAGTCTGAGCCCAAATTCTTTTAAACGTTGAGCCGTTTAAAAAAAATAAAGTTAGAATATCAGAGAATGCTAATTGACTACGCGCTTTGTTAATGGCTGCTTTTTGAGAATCGATGGCCTTTAAAAATAGTTCAAAGTTCTCTTTGGTGTTGAGGTAATTTTGTAAAAATTGTTCGCTAAATTGTTTGACCTCATTAGTCGAAACAACAGCTGTAGCCAGATCCATGTAACGGTACTGCGCTAGGGAAACAAACTGGTGAATGCTGACCTGCTTATTTAATATTTGCCGTAAAGTCATTTGCAAAGCAATGACAAAACTGGCTACACCAGAAATCTCCTTTTCTTTAAAAAAGTTTCGACCAGGGGAGTGAATGGTAAAAGTGGCTGGCTGTTCCTCGTCTTTAATATTGTCAAGGTCTCGTTTGGCTAATCGTATTAAGGCATCAGACACCCGCCAGTTTAGTTTTTTTAAAGGCAGCATTGCTAAGGAGGTTTTTGCTTGCAGGGGCATCTTTAATTGTGCAGCCCGGCTTTGAATCTCCGAAGTGCCGCGCATCATGACATTACCATCTAAATAGGTACTGAAATTACCAATAGCGCAGCTTCTTCCATTACCAAAAACAACTAATTGTAAACTGCTAAACCACCAGCGGTTGGCAAATTGTCGATGCGCCCACAAAAAGGTCTGTTCCGTAGTTTCCGGCAATTGGTCTGGTTCCAAACAAATAGTGACAAAGACATGTTTTAAACTATCAAGATTCCTGGTATTTTCAGGATGCTTTTTTAATTCTCTGAAAATCTTAAGCTGGATGGAAGCCGATGGCGCGCTCAAAAGGCCAACCGGAACTCCATTTTCCAGTTCAAGGTTTAGCAGATGATGAAGAGTAACTTTTAGTTTTTGTGCTAAGTCAGGATCTTGCCAGTTTTTAATTTCAAGTAAAAAGAAATGATTACGGATCAGAATTAAAATTTTGTCATCTTTAGCGCTCTTGTAAATTTCAGCTCCATTAGGGCCAATAGTTATATTGGTAGAAAAGAAATTAAAATACTGACCCATTTCCAATGGACGGCCCTGCCATCTGTCCTGAGATAGCCGCCCCTGATGGATATCCTCATACAATGAACGGCAGGCCATGATTAAAGAAGTAGTTCGATCGATTAAAGTCGTTTTTTGCGGATCATCTTCCAGAGCCAATGTTGCGGAAACAACCGGGAAAAAAAGCGCGCGACTGCGCATATCGGTGTGTTTTAAATAGTGTTCTGGGTTGTTTTTCAATTGACGGTAAAATTTTAAGAAGCCGGAAATTTTCAACACAAAACGAACAAGTGTTTGAATTAAGACATTTGAGGTCAGATTTAAATCTTTTAACTGTTTAACATCCTGCTCTTCCGGCAAAGGAACTAGCGGTGGCTTCTCATAATTTGGATGTTCTTCATAGATTAATTTAGAGCGTACCTGATCATCCATTGATATTATTGCCCCAGTTAAAACAATAAATTTAGAAATTAATGTGAAAGTAGCAGAGAATCAATTAAAAATGCCAAACAAATTCAATAAAATAATAAAGATCGAAATAGGTATAATGTAACGCATCATAAAAATCCACAGCTTAAGAAACTTTTTAAAATAGCTGGAACCCATTTCAATTTCGCTGGCAGCAAATTTGGCGCCCCAAATCCAGCCAATAAAAATGGAAAGAAGCAATGCGCCGATTGCTAAGGAGAGGTCACCAAATACAAAGCTCATTTGACTTAAAAAATCAGGATCGGCTAAGCGCTGTGGTATTAAGCCAAAATTGGTAAAAAATGGACTGGCACCTTGGGAAAGGGCAGAAGGTAAACCCAATAAGAAGGCTATTCCGGCGATAATCCAGACAATCCGTTTGCGATGGACTTTCTTTTCATCAATCAAAAAGGCAACCGGCACTTCCAATAGTGAAATGGTAGAAGTTAAAGCCGCAACGGAAAGCAACAAAAAGAAAATGGCGCCGACTAAGGTGCCGGCCGGCATCCTCATGAACAATTCCGGAAAAACAACAAAAACCAGCTTTGCTCCGGCTTCCGGATCCTGTCCGTTGGCAAACAAAGCAGGGAAAATAATCAGACCGGCCATAAAAGCAATTAGCGAATCAAAAAAAACAATGTAGCCGGCAGAAGTAAAAAGGTCTTCTGATTTGGGTACATAACTGCCATAAGTGATCATCAAGCCCATACCCAGGCTTAATGAAAAGAAGGCCTGGCCAAGGGCAGCCAGAATGACATTGCCGTCAATTTTACTGAAATCAGGCATCAGATAAAAGCGTAAGCCAGCTCCGGAGCCAGGTAATGAAACAGCGTAAATGATTAAAATAATCATTAAAACAAAAAGAACCGGCATTAAAATTTTGGACCAGCGTTCAATACCGCCGGAAATTCCACCATGGACAATAGCAGCCGTGATGAAAATGAAAAAGGCAAATAAAAGTATTACCCAAACAGAATTAGAAATGAAAATAGCGAAATCACCCGGATTTCCGGTTATCATTTTAAAAATGTAGCCAACCGTCCAGCCAGCAATCACACCGTAGAAGGAAAGGATACCCAGTCCGGTTAAAACGCCTAAATAGCCAACGCCTTTCCAGGCTGACCCTGGTTTAATAGCATCGATAGCGCCCACCGGATTTTTTTGGGAGGAACGTCCCAAGGATAATTCACCTAACATATATGGTAAGCCTATAATGACCACAATCAAAAGGTAAATAACGACAAAGGCCGCGCCACCGTTTTTGCCAACGATGTAAGGATATCGCCAAATATTCCCCAGACCGATGGCTGAACCAGATGCCGCTAAAATGAATCCAAGTTTTGAACTCCATTCACCTCTGTGGTTCTGCATACTTTGTCCTCCCGATCAAGATGTTCTGTAAATTAAGTTTTAAATATAAAAAAAATGAGGAGTTAATTACAAAATAATATTTTATATGGGCCGGTGATTTAAATACATTT
>JAGHBR010000134.1 GCA_021160885.1 Caldisericaceae bacterium | reverse complement strand
TCACCCCCTTATCAAAGCTAACTTTTGTATTTCCAATTCATTATATCCCCCTTTCTTTAAAAAAGAGAGGGGGAGACAGGTGGTTAGATTTTTAATAAAAATTATTATTTCAAAGTTTTCTATTTAATAAAAATCATTTTACGTTGTGCCGAGAAGCGTTTCCCTGTTTTACTGGCATTGACCTGCATTTTGTAAATATACACTCCATTTGCTAACAAATTCCCTGAATCATCAAAGCCATTCCACTTAACAGAATAAGTGCCCGCGGTCTTAAATTCATTAACCAGGGTTTTTACTTTCTGCCCCAGAATATTAAAAACTATTATTTTAACCTCTCCTGCTACAGGTAAAGCGTAATTGATTTTTGTTTCTGGATTGAATGGGTTCGGATAATTTTGTGAAAGAGCAAAACTTTCTGGCAATACTTTGTTGTTCTCTTGCAAGCTGCTTGATCCCGGATAGTAATAATAGTTCGTGTGCTGTGTATTAGCCTGATAATCCTGCCAGATGTTGGTTTGCGTTCCTTTTGCCTCCTGCACATCAACGACATTTAATCCATTGGCTCCGCCGACAATAACTTCGAAATCACCATCAAGGTCTATGTCTCTGATGCAACCAGAACCATTTTGTGCGCCATCAAAAAAGGCTGGGAAATTTTTGTAATAACTACCATCCGCCCTGAAACAATAAATGTAACCACCTTCGGTACTGGTCATTATTTCAAACTGCCCATCGCCATCCAGATCGGCAAAAACCGGCGAGGTGTTAATCGGTGCATCCAGCGTTTTAGGAAAAGGCGCTAACGTATCGCCATTGAAATTCATCAGATACAATTTGCCATAATTACCCGTACTATTATCAGTACCAAAAGCGATTTCCAGTTCACCATCATTATTAACATCACAAAGTGATGGTGTGGCATTAACAGGATCAACCGTATCAAAGTTGAGGACTTCGCCACCGGCGCTATTTAAAATAATTAAGTCCCGACCGGTTGTCGTAAGAACGTAATAAATGGTTCCTTTTACATTTGCAATTACCGGTTTATTGGACAGGCGCGCAGGCAAATTGTATGGAAATCCATTTAAAGTAGTTCCATCGACTTCTATTACATAAAAATCGGTATTGACCAGATCAAAAGCCAATTCCGGCTGGTTGTCGCCATCTACATCCCCCACGGCAACACCTTTGTCAATCTGAGAAGCATAGGTGATCGGAAAACCACTTAATTCGCTGCCATCGATTTGAATAGCGTGCAGCTTTTTTGACATGGTACCAAAAATTATTTCCAGGTTGCCGTCATTATTAAGATCGGCCACGGTTAATTCACTGCGGATCTGTTCGCCAACAGTCATATCCAGCATCAATGAACCATCTCCATTAATGATTTTCAGATAGCCATTCACACGTTCGGAGATAACAATTTCCTTATCACCATCGTTATTCATGTCAGCAATAACAGGCCCCATGGAGACCGTGCCTCCCAGATACATGGGGAATCCGCTTTGCAGATTGCCGGAAGCATCAAACAGATAAAGAGAGTCGCCTTCGCTCACTGCCGCGACTTCCAGTTTACTGTCACCAGTCAAATCACCAGCAGCAACCGCATCCGAAACTTTAATCGATGTGATCGGATAGTCCGTTTGATTCATTTGCGGCTGAATCGTGATGTCTTCGGTGTGCGTGTAAGGATAGGTGCCGGACTGATTGGCTTTTTTGGTAATTTGAATGGTCAAAGGCTGCAAGGGGGCGTCATTATTCACTTGAAAGACAATATCATCTGAACTATTTGTTGCCGATCCACCGGCAGCAATAGTGCCCAGATTGGCGGTACCGTCGCTAAAAGTAAAATAGCCAGAGGCTGAAGAAGCTGTTACCTGCACATTGTTTGCATCCTGATAGTTGGGATCATTGGCGATTGTTAAAACGATTTTTGCACTTTCTCCCGGATTTAATTGTCCGTCACCATTATCATTGATAATTTGGATTGAGTAAGAATCCACGGTTAAGTAGGGATAGCTATTACGAGCGATAGAATTGTAAATATTCACCCGCCCGGAACCCAATTTGCCAGCATAGTCGGGATTCAAATCATCGATCGGATCGGCATGATTTAAAAGTTGATCAATATACCATTGTCGGGACTGTGAAGGGAACCAGGCTTTTAAGAGGGCAAAACTGCCCACAACCACCGGAGTTGCCATCGAAGTTCCGGCCCACGCGTCGTAGCCTCCGGCATTCCAGTGGATGGTACTTAAAATTGCGGTTGTAGAACCACCGCCATATTCTCCGCCAGGCGCGCTGATATCAATAGCCGAGCCCCAATTGGAGTAGGAAGCTTTGTGATCAGTGTTGTCTGTAGCCGCCACCGAAATACATTTGGAATAATCGGCAGGATACTGGGCCCTGCCAAAACCGTCGTTACTGTGGTTGTCATTACCAGCAGCTCCAATTACTATAGCCCCATAATTATCAGAGACATCATCCAAAATACTCTGTTCGTAAGACGACATGAAAATACTACCCCAAGAACAATTAATGAATTTAGCGCCTAATTTAGCAGTGTACAAAATAGCGTCATAACCATTCACAATACTGGGATTAGAATTTGTGGAATCCGAATCATAAGTATTTTTCGTACCAATAATCTTCACCCGAAAAGCCACGCCAGCAATACCTTCGTTATTATCGCCCATGGCGCCAATAATTCCACTACAATGCGTACCATGACTTAAAGCATCATCAACGCCCGAACTTGGGGGACGAATGTCATTATTATTGTCGGCAAAATCCCAGCCGCGAACATCGTCCACATACCCATTGCCATCATCGTCAACCCCATTAATATCAGCACTGGTGAATTGTTCGTCATGGTTAATATCTTCTCCGGGATTAATGTACATAACATCGCTTAATTCGGGATGTTCATAATCAACACCAGTATCAACAACGCCAACTAAAACATCAGTATCTCCTGGCGTGCTGCCCCACCAGAGTCCCCAGGCATCATTGGCTTGAATCTTTCGGATGTACCATTGTTCATTGTACCTCGAATCGTTGGGAACGTAAGGGTCCACCTGTGCTTCATCTTTTACATAATAAATACCTTCAAAATCAGCTGAATGAATGGCCGGGATAGCGGCAAATTCTTCTTTAATTTGCTGCAATTCCTGAGGTGAATACTCTGAAACAAATTCCACACGGTAAACTTTACTCAAATTCATGTCGCCAACAATATCGCGATCATCGGCAGAACGCAACCATTTTTCCAGTATTCTGGCCTGATATTTTTCCAATAAAGCATTAATCTGCGGAAAATCTGTACGCGGTTGCCCATTTTTGTACAATATGGTTAAATCGGGCTGATCGCGGTGCAAACAAAAAAGCACTCGATTCAAATAGTAACCCTCGTTTGCCCATACAAGCTGGGCTAAAAACAACAAGGTAAAAATTAAGCGTTTCATTTTCTCCTCCAACTGTTTATTTAATATACCCAATCTTCTTAATCATCTGAAAAGCATCTGAGACCTGTACTTTAATAAAATACAACCCGGAACTCACAGGTAAGCCATTCCGATTCTGCCCATGCCAGGTCAGATGCAAAGAATTACTTTTTATGATTCCTTCTTTTAAGGTGGTTATCAGCCTTCCCCGAATATCATAAATTTTGACAGAAACTTTTTCGCCTTTTAACAGGCGCTCCCCTGAAATTCTGATTTTTACAGTTGAATTAAAAGGATTGGGAAAGGCTTTTACAACAAAATTCAGAGGCATAGTCTGGTTATCATCAAGCCCGGTCGTCTGAGTCGAATCAATTTCAAAATAGGAAGTTCTACGTTCGTTTGCCAGGTAGGTAGACCAGGCTTGCTGCCCATCGATTGAGTCAGGTAAATCCAGAACGACCAACTGTTCATTTCCTGTTACAATCGCTTCAACATCACCATCACCATCCAAATCGGTTAAAGAAATGGATCGATTTATAGCCCAGGGTAAATAGATTGGAGAATAGGCTTTTAATGAAAAATGTTCATCAAATAACGCTACCTGGCCTTTTGAGTTCAGATCAATTAAATGCAGCTGGCTATTAGACCAGAAAACCAGTGGAATGCCATCCAGTTCCATGTCCAGATCGAAGAGAAAACGATGATTGTCTGAACTGTAACCAATAAATTGATTTTTTTCATCAATAAAGCAATACTCAAGCAGCCCATCTTGATTGGAATCCATTAAAAAAGGATCAAAGTTCACATCTGAACGCAGATTGACTGATAATTCTTCGCTTCCTTGCGGATTAAACTTGATAAGTTGATTGCTCTTAGTTATCACCCAAATAAAGGTACCATTTTTGTCTTTACTGATAACCGGAGTAAAGCGCAAGGCCACAGGAAGCTCTACAGGCCAGCCAGGGCGTTCTTTACCTTGATAATCGAATAAATGAAGCTTTTTATCAAAAGTGCCTATCGCTATTTCTTTGGTTCCACTTGCATCCACATCACCAATCGCCACACCTTGAGGTACAAATCCGTTTAATTGAACAGGAAAGCCTTCCAGCTCAGAGCCATCGAGCGCAATGACATGCAATTTTTTACGCATTGTGGCAATGACAAATTCAAATTGTCCATCACCATCCAAATCGTCAACGGCAAAATTTCCATAAACTACCTCATTGAGGTCCACGTCAAGAAGCAGGCTTCCATTTTGTTTAAAAACCTTTAACTTTCCGTAATTGCTAAGCGTAGCTATTTCCTGTTGTCCATCGTTATCAACATCCACCACCACCTGAGGCACGCGATGAAACTCAAGCAGATCTATTGGAAAAGGCGGGATAATTTCTCCCTTAGCATTTAAGAGCAACAAATGATTGTCCATGGTGATTAAACAAAGTCTGGTTTCATCAGTCAATGAATCTTTTAGTACAGAAACTGGTATACTACCTGGATTAAGCCTTTTAGGAAAATGATTCTGAAACAAAGAAAGGGAAATTTCCTTTGGGAAATGTTCTTCTATCAGCTGTCCATTGGCTGTTTTGCCGCGAATGGTAAAAAGAATTTGGGTTTGGCCATACGTATGTTTCTGATCCGGTAGTATCTGGAAATCATTGAGAGCTGTCCAGATTTCCTCCCCTGGTTCAAGATCGCCAATATAGGCAACAGAATCCAATAAATGAAGCAATGAATCGCCAGTGGAAAGCACAACCTGGACATCGGTGGCTATTTGCCAGTTTGGTTTATTTCGCACCTGTAAGCCGATTTGAATGCGTTCTCCGGGATCAATCTGGCCGCTTTGATTCAAATCTTCAAATTGCAAACTATCCTGAACAATTTTTAAAGCAGGTAAGAACGAAGGGCCAATCGCATTGTAGATATTTACACGTCCTGCGCCCAGCAATCCCTGATACGAAGGATTAAGGTCATCCAAGGGATCGGCTGCGTCTAACACTTTTTGCGCCAGTTCATCCGGAGATAAATCAGGAAAAAAATATTTTAACAGCGCAATGGAACCGGCCACCACCGGACTGGCCATGGATGTTCCCTGCCAGGTGGCATAGCCCCCTTTGTAATAATGGATCGTGCTTAAAATACCGACGCCTGGCGCACTGATGTCAATCACGTTCCCATAATTGGAAAAAGATGCTTTACGGTCATCAGGGCCCAAGGCGGCCACGGTAACCACGCCATTCAAATCACCGGGATAAAAATGATGGTTGTCATTATTATTATTGTCATTGCCGGCGGCAGCCACCACAATAGTTCCGTAATCTTCCCTTACCATATCGATCAACTTCTGAGCCAGGTCGTAATAGCCGGGACCGCCCCATGAACAATTGACCACATCTGCTCCCAATTTAGCGCAGTAAAGAATCCCATCATAAGCATTGTACAAATAGCCATGGCTTAAATCATCATCTAAACTGTGTTTGGTGCCGATAATTTTATATCCACGCGCAATTCCGCTGATGCCAAGTTCATTATTGGCCATGGCGCCCGCAATACCCGCCACATGCGTACCATGGCTTAAAATTTCATACCCCCCTGCATTCGGTGGCCGGATATCATTATCTCCAGCAACAGAATCAGAAGCATAAGAAAAGTCCCAGCCGCGTACATCATCTACAAATCCGTTGCCATCATCATCCAGACCATTTAAGTCTGCTGAAGTAAATTGGCCATCGCCATCCACATCCTCGCCAGGATTTATGTAAAGCGCCGGTTCCATTTCCGGATGCAAATAGTCAATCCCGGTATCTACGATACCTATTAAAATAGGGCGGTCAGGCGGGCTTATTTGTTCAGCCAATGTCCAGACATATTTGGCCAGGATTTTATCCAGATAATACTGACGTTCGATAAAGGGATCGTTGGTTACATAAGGAGGTATGGGAACGGCGATTTTAACCTTTGGCTCAAAATTCACCTCCAGTACTTCACTCGAGGCTTTAAACGCCCGGGAAGCCCTTTCTCGCAAAGACGATTTTTCCAGATAAAAGCGGTAAATTTTATTAAAAGCGATGCCCTCAAAAACATCCTGGTCATCTGCAGATTTCAGCCATTTTTCAATTCTGACGACATGGTATTTTTGCATTAATCGCCATAACTCAGAACTTTTTATTGTCGAAGCATCTGTCACTTTGCCAACAGGTAAAGCCGGCGTTTGTGGGTGGAGCGCAACCAATATGCGCTCCTGGAAAATTTCCTGGGCATGTAAAAAACCCATGGCATAAAAAATTAATATATTAACGAATAATCTGAATTTCATTTTAAACACCTGTATCGGTATCTGCTGCAAACAGACAGCGAGGTAATTTTTTCTGTTATTTAATCAATAATAAGCGTCTTACCTGTGACAGATTACCAATTTTAAGCTGATAAAAATATATGCCCGAACTAAGCGCTTTACCAGCATCATCAATACCTGACCATTTTATTCGCTGCATTCCGGATTTTAGATTTTCAATTGTTTTATGGTAGACCATTTGGCCTAACACATTAAAAATCTTTAATTGCATTTTTTTACCATTAAATCGAGCCGGAACGTTAAATCGAATAACTGTTTCGTTATTGAAAGGATTCGGGTAATTGCTAAAAATCTGGAATGATTCCGGCAAAGGACGACCGGGCATTTCTTTTATGGCAGTGACCGGCAAACCGTAGCTTCCGCTGCGATGATTGTTTCCCTGATAGGTATTCCAGGCCGGTACCTGGCCCGCCTTGAGATGCAAATCAATGGCAAAAATATTTGATTGCCCGCCAATAAGAACTTCTGTATCGCCATCGCCATCAAGGTCATCAATTACAGGTATCGAACCGACACCCTGCCCCAGATCGACCGGGAAGTTGGCCACCTCCTGGCCATTTATTTTAATCAGGTGCACCAGTCCCTGATCCACAATGGTTAAAATTTCCAGCAGACCATCATCATCAACATCAAAACTTATAGGCCCGCTTTGTGGCGTGCCATTTAAGGCCATAGGAAAGAGGTCATTAAAATAGGTGCTGTCAGGCTCCAGAATATGTAGGTAACCGTCATTCGTTACTACTGCAATTTCAGGAATACCATTCTGATCTACATCGGCAATCATCGGCGCGCCGACAATGCTTTCATTCAGCGTTCGCTGAAAGATTTTATTTCCAAACCTGTCCAGACTGATCAAGTTTTGATCCAACGTAACGACTAAAATAAAAAGACTATCCTGCACTTTACCAATAACCGGATTCGCCACCAGGCGCGTACTTAAATCAATTGAAAAATGCTCCATGGAATCCTGGCCACTTGTAAAAAAGTGTAACTTGTTGTCAAAGGTGCCAATCACGATGTCATCCAGGCCATCATTATTTAAATCGGCTACAGCACCTCCTAAATTGACCAGGCTTGACATAGTTTTGGGAAAGCCGGCTGCTTCTGAAGAATCCAGATTAAAAACATGGAATTTTTTACGCATGCTGCCAAAAGCCATTTCCAGTTCAGGGTCGTTGTCAAAGTTACCGACCACCAGATCACCGTAAACCGGTTCATCCAGATCAAATTGTTTTTTAATAGTACCGTTAAAATCTAAAATTCTCAGAACACCTCTGCGGTTTAAGGTAACAATTTCTTTCCGACCGTCCTGATCCAGATCAGCAACAACAGGCGCTGCCGAGGTGGCATCCACGGCAATAGGGAAACCCGTTATTTTTTTACCTGTCTGGTCAAAAACCAAAAGGTCGCTTTGGCCACTAATTCCAACTATGTATTTATTACCATCTTGTTGCGTCAGGGCAATTGGGGAATTTATCCCAAATCCCTGAATCGGAAAACCCTTTTGATCCATTGAAATGGTTAAAGTCAAGTTTTCAGTTTTTTCAAAAGAATATTCTGAGGTATCATTCGCTGTAATTTTCAATTGTAATGGCAAATCCTGTAAAGGGGCCAATGAATCAATCCACAAGCGTACATGAAATTGATCAATAATGGTATCGGCACCTGCAGGCAATTCATCAATCCAGTACAGAGAATCCAGAATATAGACAAAAGATGAAGTAGATGACAGGACTGCTTTTACATGGTATGCATCCTGCCAGTTTACACCATTGGATAGCGCCAGTGTAAGTGAAAGGGAATCCCCGGGTGTAGCACCGGTTCCATCCTTTGTTTCGAACTGATAGTCTGTTAATCTAATATTGGGCAGGATGCCTCGGGCAATGGCATTAAAAACATTAACACGCCCATGTCCCAACAATCCTTTGTAATTGGGATTAATATTATCAATGGGATCAGCGGCATTGTACATACGATTTAACAATTGGTCGCGCGAATCATCCGGGAACCAGGCTTTTAACAGAGCTAACGCCCCGGCCACCACTGGCGCGGCCATAGAGGTTCCCTGCCATGAAGCGTATGAACCGGCATTTGCATGCACCGTGCTTAATATGGCGCTGGTGTAACTGCTGCCTTCGCCGCCTGGCGCACTAATATCTACTACTTCACCAAAATTAGAATAGTAAGCCTTTTTATCATCATTACGCAATGCGGCTACACAAACGGCATTATCAAAATCGCTTGGATATTGCGGATTTTCATCATTGTTGTGGCCATCATTACCGGCCGCTCCTACCACGATGGCGCCGTAATTTTTTGTGACATTATCGACCACCAACTTGCCGTAAAAATCATAACCTCCGCCCCAGGAACAATTAATAATCTTTGCACCCAATTTGGCGCAATACAAAACGCCAGAATAACCTTTTATAATACTGGGTTCGGTTAAATCATCATCAAAAGCATGCTTGGTGGCAATTATTTTACTTCTGAACGAAATGCCAGCTATGCCCACACTGTTGTCTGTCATGGCTGCAATAACCCCCGCCACGTGCGTTCCATGACTTAATTCAAGATGGGGACCAGCCTGAGGTGGTCGGACGTCATTGTCCGGATCTTCATTAGGTTGAGCGCTTCCGGCAAAATCCCAGCCGCGTACATCATCAATGTAACCATTGCCGTCATCATCCACACCATTTTCATCTTCACTGGTAAATCGGCCATCATGATTGATGTCCTCGCCTGGATTAATGTAAAGCACATTGGCCAACTCAGGATGTTCATAATCTACTCCAGTATCAACCACGCCAACCAGTACAGTTGAATCACCTGGCAAGCCATTTTTCCAGAGGCCCCAGGCCTGATCAGCGCCAATCTTTTTTAAATACCATTGCTTATCGAAATAGGGGTCATTTGGGATGTAGGATTCGAAGGAGCCCTGTATTCGATTTATGGCCTCCGGAGCAGCAGAATGCACATCCTCAAGTAAACGGAATTTATTTAAAATTTCATTTAGCTGCTGCATTGATTTTGAGCTTTTAAATACAACCCGGTAAATATTAGCCAGGCGTACGCCATCTACCACATCCCGATCGTCGGCCATGGGCAGCCATTGTTCGATTTTTACCACATCCAATTGGCCCAGCAGACGATTTAAACGTAAATTATTTGTCGTAACCTTCCCATTTTGATGTAAAATATTTAATGGAGCGCGGTCTGCTTTCAAACAAAAAAGGATTTCATTTTGATAGTAATCCTGAGCCTGAGTTAAAGAGACCATTAAGATTGCAACTAAAAATCCGATACTTAGAATCCGTTTTAACACGTTTACTCCCTGTTTTTCATCCTGGTGATATATAGAATTATCTGAAACTGTTCTTATTTTCAGAATCATTGTTTATTAAACTGTAATTTTTTGTAACAATGTATACCCTCAAACAGCTTCTGAAATGATTTTTTTTGTTTGTTAGCTTGCACCGTAGCCAAAACGTAATCAGAAGCTTCGGGTTCAATCAAAAAAATTCATTTTGAAACCTTTGAAAAAATTGGGGATTCTCCAAATTTGTCATTCCGCACTTGAAGCGGAATCCAACATTTACAATAACTTAGAGATTCCTGCTTTGGCGGGAATGACAATATGATTTTTTCAAAGTTTTCCATCTTAATAATAAAAAATCTCAAAGGGGACAGAAAGCCCCTTTGAGATCAAGAATGAACACAATGTGCCCAGACAATTATTTAATGAGCAACATGCGTCGTTGTAATGAAACATTCTTACCTTTTAACTGATAAATGTAAATTCCAGAACCAACCGGGCGTCCCGAACTATTCTTACCATCCCAGGTGACCGTGTTTAAACCAACCCGTGCAACGCCATTAAAAATAGTAGCTACTTTTTGACCAAGCACATTGTACACATTGATTTTCACTTTTTGGCCGCGCGCATAATCCGGAATGACAAACGGAATAGTCGTTGTCGGGTTGAACGGATTGGGATAGTTTTTACCAAGGTAGTAACGATCAGCCACCAGCGGCATATTACGATCATGAATACCGGTTGGGAATTCTGTACGGGAGGTGTCGAAATAGGCATGTACCAATGCGTCCAGATCGACAGGAACAATAGTACCGGTATCGGTATCTACATAGGTATGCCCGTCAACCGAATCTGACTCAGCGAAGATCTTCGGTGCATTGCCAAAGCGTTTTAAACCTATGTAAATGCTCCCGCTATCCACAGCAATACTGTCATCAAAAATGATACGATTGTAGCCATAGCCCAACCCACTTTTGTTGACATAACGCAACTTGGTACCAGGCAAACTATCCACGCCATCATCATCCCAGAAGGTGAACTGATAAGCGCCCACCACATTGGTGCCGGTTGTATCCAGAGCCACTTTAAAACCAATTAAATCCATGGGATAAGCAATGGGCGTAAACTTAACATAAACCAATTTGTTCTTTGGCGCTTCTACTACCGTATCCGGCATGGAACGATCGTAGGCCAATTCCCAGACGGTTGCTGGTATGACTTCTGTGCCTACCAGTGGTTCAGCAAAATCGGAAGTTCCTTCATAAAGGACCACTGTTCGCAAGGTGTAATAATACAACTGGAAGGGTTCAATATCCGTATCGACAAAGGCATTGGTATCTGAAACCTCTGCGATTAAATGCAGATACTGATCACCAGGCGTTGTTCTCCAAACCTGAACAACTCTGCCCTCTTCCTGCATATCCCATTGCACAGAAATAGTCGTATCTACCGGACCTGCCATAACTTCAAGACCGGTCGGTGGTTCAATGGTTTTAACCGGAGCGTAAATCACGATATCATCAAAGGCCAGGCCAAAGCCAATCGGTTCATCTTCGTCTGACCAGAAATGCCAGCGTAAATAGATATCCTGACCGGCATAACGGGACAATTCAAGTGGTGACATGTTGCTCGGATAGCCGAAGAAATATGAGAACCAAACCCATTGATCAAATCCATCTGAAAATACCCATTGTTCGCCATTTGGCCCAATCCAAACAGCTTCCCATTCGGTGCTGTCTACTGCTTTGACATCTACGCGCCAATATTCCACATTGGGAAATTCATCTTCATCTGCAAAAAACGGTAAATGTGTAAAATCAAGATAAATTGGGGTGGTATCAGGCAGTGCAATCGGACCCGTTTGAAAAACATTATCCATGTAAGGATTGTAAGTGGCAAAAGGATCAAATGTATCACCACTGTTTTGTGCAATGGCAAAATGAGTGGGAGACGGAGCAAACTCAGGCAAATAGGCATCCATGTCTTCCAAAAATTCAGCGACATGCCACAGATTACCGCCTTCAGGTGGGATAAACTCAACGTCTTTACCCATCATGCCGTCTTCTTCGCCATTGTTAAAAAAGTAAACCGAATCATTACTGGCCACCATAATGCTGTCGATCTGCCAGCCAAATAATGCCGTACCAGAACTATCTAATCCATCCCAGGGATCAGCCGTGGAATAGCCCATATCCGAAGCAAAGGCAAAACGCAACATAATTGCGGTATTGGGTTTAACAAAATCCTTTAAGCTGATCATCTCTTTGCGCCAATCTAATTGTTCGCCAGACCAACCCGGAATTCCCAGACCTTCATTTTGCCCCTGTGAAGGATGGCCAAAGGCCCAGCTGTTTTGCATATCGTAATCATTAAAAGGTAAAACTTGCCAGGTTTTGCCACTATCGTAAGAAATACGAACATTCATGGCATCCCAGCCATCATAAGGCGCTTCAGCGCCGGCCGTGCCTTCAATATTAAAACGCTGGTAAAACATCAAATAAGCATTGGTATCACTTACCATAAATGGAGGCGTATCCAGTACCTGATACCAATGGTTGGCATATCCGCCAACATCACCTAAAGTGGTGTCTGCCAACCACCAGCAGGTGCTGTCCATGGCATTCCAGGTCGTAATGTGCCAGTAACTGGGGCCATGTTCTGGCCGGGGATGGGTTAAATCGATCGCCTGCCAACGATGCCAGGTTCCGCTGGGCTCAAAATGTTCTTCAAAAATAACTCCACCTTCAAAGCCAAATTGATTAACACTTTGAATCTCATTTTTCTGCCGTTCAAGTTGTGTTTTCGGAACTTTAAAATCCAGTGTGGTTTTCTGCTTTTGTGGATAAACCGGCCTCGGTTTCTCATTGGCCCAGGCCAAAGTTATCACTAAAAAAAGCGAAAACCATAGTAACAATAAACGCTTCATACTAATTCCTCCTCATCTAATGAATCTTTCTAAAAATTGAATTCAAATGAATAGTTGTGCACATAGCCCAAAATACCATAATTGTTAAAAGAATAATCCAGCCGACCATTTAGTCCAAATTTGGCAAAATTCAACCCCAACCCAGCTGTAAAATCAGCCTCATCGTAATTGCCTTTGTAACCAAAACGCAGGGCAAAAAACTTTTGCCATTCATATTCCAAACCGTAATTGTACCTCAAATAGTGATCTGTCGGATCATTGGCTTCCAAAATAACAGTCAGCCGATGCTGCCTGCTTTTTATAATCGAAGAATTTTCACCAACAATGTCATCAGAAATGCCCAATCTGAAGACCAATGGAATGGGCCAGTCTAATGTTTTCCAGCGAACGCCGCCATCATAGGTAATACCTGTGTTTTCATTGGTCACATCCCTGGAAAGGTCGGGCCCGTCTAACTTCATTTTGCCCCCAAAATTGGCCAGGCTCATACCTAACTTCATACCGTAAATGCCGGTATTGAATTGCGAGCCAATATCAAAAGCAAAGGTCGATGCTTTTTCCCTGAATAATTTTTCCTGAATATATTTTAAAGTCACACCTAAATCAAAACGGTCGGTTAACCTTCGGGCCACTGATAAGCCCACAGCCACATTGGTTGCGGTAAAGGTGGTGCCGGTACCTTCTGGTTCAGCAATGGTCGTCATTTCAATATTACCGGAATTGAGGTAAATAATAGAAAGACCAGCCGTGGTATTGGAATTTATTGGCATTACAAAGCCTAAAAAATTGTAAGTAATGCCGGCATACAATTTAGTCTGGGCCAGACCAAACGTAGCATGACCAATCTTTTGAATACCGGCCGGGTTCCAGTAAAGGGCGGTTACATCTTTTACTGCAGAAGAATAGGCATCACCCAGTGCTGTCCCTCTTGCACCGGCACCAATCTTTAAAAACTGGCCCATGGAGGTGCCAACCTTTGATAGCTCACGTTGAGCAAAAACACCATAAATAGGGATTAAGACAATCAAAACGAAATATTTTATGAATTTCATGGACTTGACTCCTGATTATTCTGCGATCATTTAATAATCACGAATTTACCGGTTTGTGTTTTACCATCTTCAGTCTCAACCACAAAAATGTAAAGACCTGGTGCGACTTCCTGGCGGTTTTTAGTCAACATATCCCACTCCAGACTGCCATCAAAATTATTGTCGTGTTCCAAGGTAATCACATTCTCGCCCGCCAGGGTAAATACGTGCACTTTACATTTTGAAGGCAAGTTGGTAAACTGTAACTTTCGCACAAAATCGTCCGTTTCCCAGCCGGCATGTACCATGTAGGGATTAGGCACCACTTTTACTTTTTTCAAATCTTCTTTTTTGACCGGCCGTGTATTGGCTACTCTATCGGTATTGACCAAAAACCCGTCGCCCCGCTCAAATGGCAAACGCACAGGCACAATCAGAGAATCTCCCGTTTGCCAATCTATATCAGCTGGTAATAGATTCCCATCTACATCCACATCGCCTTCTTTAATCCAGCTAAACTGAAACAACCAGGTTTGTCGATACGTCGGATCATCAGGATCTTCATAAACATGATTTTCGAAAACAAAGTATTTAGCGTCCCGATCAAATTGAGTATAACGCCTGCTTGGTTCCCACAACTTTGCTTTGCGATTTGTAACTAAATTCCACACCTGAAAAGGAACCGGATAAGCCATTCGCGTAAAGTTTCGATCCAAGTAGGCTGTATCGGCATTTTCTCCCTTAAAAACGATAGCATATCTTGCCCGTGTAGCATTAGCCTGTGTAATGGATGCTAACAAGCTATAGGTACATTTGGAATTGGGCGTCCAATAAGCCTCGGAAGATTGAATGCTGATTTCTTTTGCTGTAGTAATTTTAAGCCTTATGCCATCAAACAGTAAAAATTTATTCTGGTCTTTGGCGCCCTCCTCATTCCATTCTTTACTATCTACAAATAAAGAATCGCCGCTATCCAGATCAATTATGTCAAAGGTTTGTGAACCGGGAATAATTGCAGTGTTTGTAGGAGGATCGCTGTATTCACAATCAAAGGCAATTTTGTAAGTGTGGCCTGTTACTTCTTTCGGATTGATTACTTCTACAGAAAAATCACCATTGCCGATGGTGCCTTCCACGCGTTCAACTTCAAGATCAGATATTTCTGTATTGCTGGGAGGCCGATGTGGAATTGCTTTTACAATATGAGGCAGATTGGTACTATTGGAAAGGAAATTTTCCAGCGAGGGAATTTCAAAATTAAGGCCCTTTGATTCCCCATAGTTCTCAGGATCAAGAAGCGGATCATTAGGTACAAATCCCCGATCATAGGCACAAACGGCGTACAAATACTCCCGTCCATTTTCAACATCAGTATCTTCATATTTAAAAACTAAGCCGGAATTATCGCCTAAAAAACGGTGGGGCGCCACCTTATCAAAGCCCTGAATATCATTATTTAAATCGTATTGTGCAATTGGTTCCCAGTAAGTTGTTTTGGACTCTTCATCATAGAATTTTGTTCCCCAGGTTTTGCCGTTATCTTCGCTGCGATAAATGCGGAATCCTTCAAAATCTTTATAGCCGGTAATCACATCTTCATCATCAAGAGAAACCGCATCCCAGTACAGAGTGACTTTTTGATCTTCTTCTTTGGCGATGACATTCGGAGCCTTGGGCGGACGCGCGCCCTGATAATTGTTATCGTACATTAATTGCGCCACTTTTGCGTTTGCTTCCAGGTCTTTTTCATCCTCGCCCATAATTACACAAAAGGAAAACGGTACCGAATCGCCAGGCGCCATGCTGAACGGCCCGGAGCCCATGATGAAAACACAATCCAGACCTTCCGGATATTCGTAAAGCAGACCTTCAATGGAATCGAAGCGTGGATTTAAAGCCCCGTAACCAACTTCTGTTCTCAACGGATGGAAGTAATAAGTGGAATCATACTTCGAAAGATTGGTTGTATCGCCTGCTAAAATTTTGTATTGAATTTCTTCTTTGTTTTTGGCTACCGGGGTCTGCCCATCGCCCGACCATGGGCCTTGCGTGGGATGCACATCCCGTGCGCCTGGCCTGAAGTACCAGTCAAACCAGTGCCAGCTTGTCAGGCCAAGTTTATCGCCCTGAAAAACGTCAACTCGACCATCGCCATTCAAATCAATGTCTTCGGTAGCCGTAGGCGTATCCAGAAGCTTAACCGCGGTGTAAGCTAATTTTTTATCGCCCACATAAGGATTGGTATGGTCGCCATCCAAATCGTAAATGTAACCAAAGTTGTAATCCAGATTGTAGCCCATCATGTCGTCATCATTGGTGCGCCCGACATAGGATCCATTAGCCAGTCGGTTGTAAGAATCGACATCAAAATAAAAACCGGCATACATATTTTCATAATGGTAGGGGGATTCATTAACCAGAACCATTTTGAAAAAGATAATATCTTCGGAAATACTGGCTCCGTAAGAAAAACCAGAAACTTTAGCCCG
>JAGHBR010000429.1 GCA_021160885.1 Caldisericaceae bacterium | reverse complement strand
GTTTGAACTTTCTTAAATCCTCATCAAACTGCGCACCAAGCAAAAGTTGTTCATTCGCATTATCCTGTTGTTCAATTTTTTGGACATGATTTTGTAATATGGTCGCAATATTTTCTAATGGCTGAACTAAAACTTTTCCTGCTCCTGCATTCGCACCTGCTACACCAGGATCAGCTACTCGCCCAGGTATTGTCTGCTGTCTATTATATCGTGGTATCACTGGCATATTCTTACCTCTTTGTAGGTCTATTATAAAAACTGGTGGCCTGAGTTGCACCAGTTAATAAAGATGAACCAACACCTAAGACCTGTTGCGTCCTTGCCGCTTGCGCCTGTGCTCTATATCTTGAAGCATTAATTTTACCACCGTATCTAATTGCAAGTGCATCAAGTTCACCTTGTTTTGCTGTGTCTTCCATTAACAACAACGGTGAACCTGACATCTCAAGCCCTGACTTTCCTATCATAGCCCGCTGTTTGGACAATAATTGCTTTACTCTTTCACGGTGAATTTGCTCGTCATATTCCGCTTTACGTTCTGCGGCCTTGGCGTTTGCTTCGGCGGCATTGTTTTGAGCTTGCCCTGTTGCATAGGAAGAGTATGCGCTTACAGCCGTTGATGCCGCTATTAATGCGTAAGTTGCTCCTGAAGCCATTTTATACCACCTTCCTCATTACATATTGTTCAGTTCTAAAACCTATTTTTTGATAACTTTTTTTCACTCCTGGCATTGCTTGAAGTTCAATAACTTGTACCCCTTTTTCTTTAGCTATCTTTAAAAGCCTTTTAATCAATCTCAATGCAATATTTGATTTCCGATACTCAGGAACTATATAAAAATATTGTGCCAATCCGATTGTTTTACTCATAGCAGGTTCATAATAAACCAAGCCATTTATAAAGCCTACCAATCTATTTTCTGTTTCTGCAATAACAACATGATAAATATTTAATTTAAAAAAGTTCTGGATTAAAGCCTGCTGTGAATTAAAATCCGGAATCCAATCGGGATGTATTTCATTAATCATTTGCATCCATAATTCAACAATCTCTGGTATATCTTCTTGTTTTCCTGACCTAATTATTACCATATTATGCCTTTAAAGAATCTGCTATTCTTATATTCCCATCTTCTGTTATTCTGATAGCATCCTCTTCAGTTATTATTATTAAATGAATCGTATCAAGATTATTAAAATTAAAAATTATTTTATTTTCTTCAATACCAAAATCAAGACATATTTTGTTATCTCCAATATTAAGCATAATTTCAATTCCTTTTGTTATGCTGTAATAATCGTTTCTATGACGTCAGATGAAACATTGATAGCTTTAGCATAGAATAATGTGCCTTTGCCTATAAAATATTCTGAAATAGCTATACTTTTCCCATTTAAAACGGAGAAATAATTATTTGATTCGGCTGTTGCTTTTACCATAAAATCTGCCCCACTTCTTGATTGAAAACCATAAGATCTACAATGCCGATTTGATTCAAGTTTAATTTCTGTCCAATCATTATTATTAATTGTTGTGTTTATTACTTCCTGCATAATGCCCCCTTTTATGCTGTTTGTACCTCTGGATATAAAGCCAATAATGTAAGTGGCAACGGATTTGTTTGTGCAACATACACTTGTCCCGCTTTATCATACTGTCCTTCATAACGAATTTGTAAATCACCTGTAAATAAAGGAAACGGCTCACCATAAACATCTTGTTGATTTGGATCTTGAACTAAATCATAATTTTCACCGTCTCTTCCCGCAATAAATGAACCTGAATCTTTCACTCTTGCAAATATATCAACAATTCGTTTTTCCCGTGCTTGCATTGAACCATCAGGAAGCTGTGCATTTATTCTTAATGTTCGTAAAACTCCGGAATAAGGTAATCCAATATGAATTACTTTTGCTGTTGATAAATTCATTGATCTTATAAAACCATCTTCTGTTATTCTTATATCTTCATTTTCTGTGTTCACTATAAAAACATTAAGATCAGGAATAGTAATTTGCCCATTTTGTACTATTTGTTGATTTTGTACAATACCATTAGCAAGGATTGAAACTGTTTCTCCTTCCAAGTGTGAAAGACCTGTAACTGTTTTAGTTGGAGTACCATTATATGTATATCCGGAATCTACAAAAAAAGCATTCAAGCCTTTATTTGTTGTAAACTCTGCACCTGTATCTGTAAACATAGGTTGTAAACATTCAAGGTATCTTACGGTTTGTCCATTAATTGTCCGAACAACTACCACCCAAACTTCATCATCAGGTGTGCCAGGGATGCAGGCAATCCGTTCAAATTTATCACCTGACTTTGTTGTTATTGTTTGCCATGCTACAATTTTAGCGTCTCTATGATAAGTTAAGGCAAGTAACTTCCCATTATTAAGAACGATCCATATCCTTGAAACAGGTAGCTGTTGATAAGCTATTTGTAAAATTCCGCTCTTTGTGATATCTTCGGCCATGATTGTCAAATCAGGTGAAGAGAATCCGCCCTTTTCACCCTTCTCAAAATCATAAGCCAGTT
>JAGHBR010000121.1 GCA_021160885.1 Caldisericaceae bacterium | reverse complement strand
GCTTCAGGGCGTGTTATTAGATAATAAATTATATATAGTTTTATCAATTAATTTGGAGGTCAAAACAATGGGTAAGAGAAGTTGGTGGGTGATTGTATTTTTACTTATTGTTTCAGGTGGAATTTCAATGATTTCTGCCGCCACCACAGGTAAAATAGCCGGAGTTGTCAAAGATGCTGATACCGGTGAACCTCTGCCTGGGGTTAATATTTTTATTAAAGGAACAACTCTCGGCTCAGCAACTGATTTAGAAGGTAATTATTTTATTTTGAACGTCCCGCCTGGCAATTACACCGTGACGGCACAAATGGTAGGTTATGCTACCGTCAATATGGAAAACGTCCGTGTAAATGCAGGTCGAACTACGATTGTTAATTTTTCTTTAAAATCGGAGCTGCTCCAGGGAGAAGAAATCACAATCGTGGCTGAAAGGGAAGTTATACCTCGGGATGTTGCCTCAAGTCAGGTTACAATTGTAGCTAAAGAGGCAGTTGAAACATCGCCAATAGGCGACTTTAGTAATTTAATCAGATTACAAGCGGGTATTGAAGCGGGCCCATCACCAGAGGATATTGTAATTAGAGGTGGTGGTGGAGATCAGATTTTAATGGTTGTTGATGGCGCCACATTGGTTGATGAACGGCGCAATCGTCCAATTCTGAATTTACCGCTATCTGCTATAGAAAGTATTGATATTATTACCGGGGGATTTAATGCGAAATATGGGAATGTTCGTTCTGGAATGTTACGGATTAATACGAAAGAGGGAACTGATAAGTACTCTGGTTATCTTGATGTAAGAGTTTCTCCTCCACATTACAAACATTTTAGTAAAGATAAATATTGGACTCAGGACTGGAATATCTATGCCGGTCCAGGCAGTATGGACTCGAGTGAATATTTTATAGGTTGGAATAAATGGACAGAACAACGGAACAGTGATAACGATCCAAGTAACGATATTACACCTGAAGGGGCGCGTCGTCTTTGGGAATGGTGGCACAGGCCTATAAAATATGGGGCTGAAGGGCCGGCTGATTACTTAGTAGAAGGAAGTTTTGGTGGGCCTGTACCTGGTCTGAAAAAAACCAGCTTTTTCTTTTCTGGTAGAAGGCAATTTGTAACCTCTGTAATTCCCTATTACAAAACTTCAAGCGAAAGCAAACTGGGTAGAACAAGGTCTTCCTATATGTTAAAATTAACATCGAGGCTGACAGATAAATTAAAGCTTTCTTTTTCCGGTTTGTATGGTGTACAGGATTGGCTTGGATACAGATGGGGAACGAGCAGAAATTTTATCGGACTTAGTTATTTCGACCAACATGAGCAACTTTTTAAATATTCGATGGATATGTCGCCTTATATTCAAACTACACAAATGTATTCTCTTAAATTAACGCATACGTTATCTCCCAGGACATTTTATAACTTTTTAGTTGAATATCAAAATATTGATGATGAGCGGTACTGGGTTGAGAGGGATACCACACCAAGATTTGAATATGAGCCTGGTAAATGGATTGATGGAACACCTTGGGGACATTCTGATGTTGGTACTGTGCAGGATCAATTAGCAATGTATAGAACAATTAGCGGCCCGGCTGTATTGGATTCTTCAAAAACTACAACCATGCATATGAAATTTGATATTGAAAGCCAGGTAAATAAATCAAATAATGTAAAAGCAGGCTTTGAATTAAATTATACAAAACTCAAGGAAGATATCAGATGGATTGAACGGGGGCGTAACCAAACTGATAACTGGCAAAAATGGACAGTACATCCAATCAGATTGGCAGGTTATGTTCAGGATAAATTAGAATGGGAGGGAATGATAGCCAATTTCGGGTTGCGCCTGGACTACGTAAATGCCAATGCGGATTATTTTACAGATCCATGGTCTCCGTACTTTACTTCAGATAAGATTGACAGTATTGATTTTACGCCAAAAGAAAAGTCCAGGGGCAGGATTAATATTCAACCCCGTTTAGGTGTATCACATCCGATTGGTGAGCATACAAAAATTTATTTTAACTATGGTCATTTTTATTCAGTACCACTCAATACACAATATTATGGTGTCGTTTTAGGTGGTGTTGGAACTCACAAATTATCGACATTGGGAAATCCAAATTTAAAGACACCAAGAACGGTCGCTTATGAACTTGGATATGATCAGGACTTGTTTAATCAAATTTTGGTTCATATTGCAGGTTACTATAAAGATGTTACTAATCAGGTAGCACAGGTAAGATATCATGGTAAATTTGGTGACGTTGATTATATTTCATTCTCAAATCAGAATTATGCGGATATCTATGGTTTTGAAGTTAGAGTCGAGAAAAAGTATGGTCGCTTCTTATATGCATGGTTAAACTACAACTGGGTGAAAACCAAATCTGGCTATATTGGTTTTCAGGATATTTATCAAGATAAAAGATTACCTGCCATTAGATATGGTGCTGAACCCGTAGAAGGTATTGTACGGCCATCGTTCAGAGGAACATTAGATTTACATACGCCATTGGAATATGGCCAGTTATGGGGCGGTTGGGCATTGAATGTGCTATATACATGGCGTGAAGGTTCAAAATTTTACTTTGATGATGATCCAAGTCCCGATCGCAAACCGAACATGCAATGGGTAGCCCGGTCAAATATGGACCTTCGTGTATCGAAAAGGTTTAAAATCTTTGGCTTAGAACCAGAAGTCTATATGATTATCAATAATTTGTTCAATCAAAAATACCTTAACCGCTGGGCATTTACTAATGAACAATGGCGGGATTACTTAATGTCGCTCAAAGTGCCTTGGGGTGAAGGAGAAAGAAAAGGTCATGATCGTGTTGGTATTTATCCACATGACGGTAAAAATCAGCATGTTAAAATTGATGTTTCTCCACAAAATAAATGGGCTATGTTTCTTTACCCAAGACAATTCTATTTTGGCTTAAGATTTAGTTTCTAATTTAAGTTGAGCAATCAATGGGAGAAGAAAAATGAAAAAACGAATTATCAATATTTTACTTGTTAGTTTGATCATCCCGCTTATGATGCAGGGCAGCCTTAATGCCCAGGGATTCCGCTCATTTGAGATTGGATCATTGTGGGATACTTTTTGGGCATCCAGCGCCCATACCTGGCAACGTAGCTGGAATACGCCATACCATTCCTTTATGGTATGGCCGGCCAATCGTAATTGGTCAAAACCATGGGGTGAAGGAACTGCAGCAATACGTTTTATGGGGCCTATAAATGCAAGTGCAAGTTCGTATTGGATTGGAGCCAGCCCATGGAAAGATGCGAATGGTAAAACATATAATGAGTTTGTTTCTGAAATAGGCTGGTGGTATATGGATGAAAACCGGATTAGTTTGCCACGTTATATTAAAAAATATTACAGACATATACCACCTGAAATTGTGATAGATGGGGTTGTTATTTCTGACGATTTTCCCGCTGCACCCAATGACGAGTTAAAACCAGATTTAGTATCTGATCAGATGATCGAAAATGCAGTAAGAACAAACATCGGTGTGGATATTTTACAGCGCGCCTATGCTTATACCAATCGGGATTTTGACAATATAATCATTATTGAAACAATTTTTACCAATACGGGAAATACAGACCTTGACAGCGAAATAGAAATTCCCAATCAGGTGCTGAATGATGTTTATTTTGATTATAGTATCCGACCAACTATTACAAGAGAAGGTCATACTGCAATCGGTAGCAGAGAATGGCATGCCCATGAATTTGCTGAATATGACAGTACTTTAAAGGTATTTTATGCATGGGATGGCGATGCTCCACCAAATTATGCCAGCGGCGAAGACGTAGGAGATCCCGATCCTCAAACTGGCTATTGGTTATCAACGGCCTTTCTGGGAATTATGCATTTACATGCTGATATGAGTCCAAGTGACGAAAGTTCTAACCCCAATGCGCCTTATGCGGCAAAATGGATTGGCTATACGGCCTCACCATCCACAGGTAAATTGACAAATAATATAGACAAGATGTATGAATTCTTAAAAAAGCCAACTCGCCCACCTTCATGGGTTAATAGCGGTGATGCACCTCCATGGCATGGTGGAATCAATTCAGGAAATCCTAATTGGCATAATGAAAATCAGGTAAGTTTGCATTTGACCTATGGACCCTATCAAATGCAACAGGGCGAAAACTGGCGTTTTGTGTTTGCCAAATTTGTAAACGGCTTAAGCCAGAAAGAATGTGAGAGACTGGGTAAGGCCTATAAAGAAGCCGTAGACTCTGGTAACCCGGATAATTTTGTTTGGACGAATCCTACGACAGGTGAAACCTTCCGTGGATTGGCAGCAAAAGCAAACGCCATTGCAACAAGTAGAGATTCCCTTTTTAAAACTGCTGAAAGAGCCAAAATAATATATGAAAACAATTTTAATATTCCCGATCCTCCTATGTCTCCATCATTATACGTTACGTCAGCAGGTGGGGGAATTATGATAGAATGGAGTGATGATCCTGAACATGAACCCGATCCTGATACCGGAGTGCTCGATTTTGAAGGCTATAGGCTATATCGCTCAATTGGTGAATATGACTCTACAGAAGCCTGGGAGTTAATTTATGAAGGAACGGATCATGAATATTTTGATACGGGTGTCCCTCCTGGCGTGGCTGTTTATTACTATTGTACAGCTTATGATGATGGAACTCAGAACTGGTTAGAACCCGGTAAAAAGCTGGAAAGTGGGCGCTTCTGGAATATGACTACCGTTCCGGCATATAGATTGCAGGCTGCTGAGGAAAATCCAGATATGGATAATATTGATGTTGTACCTAACCCATATAACATCAACGATCCTAACAATTTCCCGAGTGAACCTAATAAACTTCTGTTTGTCAATCTGCCCGGGTATTGTACAATTACCATTTACACCATGACCGGAGAAAAAGTAAAAACCATTGAACATATGAACGGGACTTCCAGCGATTCATGGGATCAGGTGACTGAGCAAAACCAGTATATTGCCAGTGGCATCTATTTATATCATGTTCAAAAAAGAGATATGAGTGGCGCAAAAGTTCCTGGTGAAAAAATTGGTAAAATCGTGATTATTAGATAACCGTTAAAAATATTTTAAAAGAGGTTATTGCATAGGAGAAAAAAATGAAAATAAAGAATGTTTGTTTGGTAGCCATGTTACTTTTGTTTCAAGGCTTTGCTACTATTATCTATGCTCAAAACAAAGTGGCCCAGGCAGGAATGACCTTTTTAAAGATTGGGGGCGGAGCACGAGCAGCAGCTATGGGTGAATCCTTCGTGTCAATGCCTGGTGATATTAATTCTATTTTCTATAATCCGGCAGGACTCGCACATATAGAAGGTCGAGAGTTGATGTTTTCTTATACAGACTGGATAGCTGATATTACACATAATGCCATTGCCGGGGCCTGGAATTTTCAGAATATTGGTACTTTTGCATTCAGTTTCATCTTTATGGATTACGGTGAACCTATCCGTGTAACACAACGTGCTGATAATGAAGTCGGTTATATTGGAGGAAATCGCTATGGTGGACCGACCTTTTCCCCGGCTGAGTTTGCTGGTGGTATTGCCTATAGCCGTAAGTTCACTAATAAATTTAGTATGGGGGGTCATATAAAATATGTCTATCAAAGCTTAGGCCATAGTAATATTATTAAAGACGGCGTTGAAAAGGTTAAAAAGAATGAAATCAGTGGTATTGCTCTTGATTTTGGTACCTTATATTATACTGGAATTCGTGATCTACGCTTAGGTTTTAGCATTACAAACTTCTCAAGAGATTATCAATACGAAAAAGAAAGTTTCCAGTTACCTTTAACCATGCGTATTGGCTTGGCGATGACTGTGTGGAGATTGGAAGATCAAAATTTGAGCCTGTCGGTCGATGCATTACACCCACGTGATTATGCAGAGCAAATAAATTTTGGTGGAGAATATTGGTATAAAAATTTCTTGGCTTTGAGAGCAGGGTATAAATTCAACTACGATGAACAGGGACTTACCTTAGGTGTTGGATTCAATTATCAAATTAGTAAAAATTTAGGCCGGTTAGTATTCGATTATGCTTATACATCTTTCGGTGAGCTCTTGGGTTCGGTCAACAGCTTCAATATTGGGTTCGAATTTTAATATTCAGATTGATTCGTAAATTGTTTATTTGAATGAACTAATTTGAATTAAATTAAAAAAGGAAAGGTATCGATGAGTTTAGATAGGCGGGATTTCCTCAAAAGATTATCAGGTTCTATAGTAGCATTGATGGGAATTCCTTTTTCATTGAAATTGGTCCATGCTCATAACAAGCAGACGAACAGAAATCGAATGGTTTATGACTGGAGAACGCCCAAAAAGAATAAATCCGAATACAAAAATGTTGTTTTGCTGCTTTTCGATGATCTCAGACATGATACATTTTCTTTTTTGGGATCGCCGGTACAGACTCCGAATATCGATTCCTTAAAGAAAGAAGCTGTTTATTTTCAAAATGCATGCACGACTACCGGGCTATGTTCTCCTTCTCGTGCTGCTCTATTTACAGGAAGGCTGGGGCATCGGACGGGATTGGATGATAATTGTCATGTTTGGCATTCTCAATTAATGGGTTTGAGTCTGAATGAAGAAACAATTCTGGAATGGGCAAGGCAAAAAGATTATTTCGTCGGTTACTTCGGAAAGTGGCATCTCGGACCGAATGGACTTGCCCGTCGGGGCGTTCATCGATTTCTGACCCATAATAAAGAGTCGGAGCGCATAGGCAAATTACCTGAAAAACCAGATTTTGACAGCATTAAAAGATATTATGATAAGAATAAAACTTTCGATGAAAAACCCGAATATTATGCTACACTCAAAGGAAGTTATGAAGATACACCCGCCTATCAAAAAACGGCAGCGGCTATTGACTTTTTGAATGAAGCAAAAGATGTAGATATGCCATTCTTCTTGACTGTAAGCTACAATTCTCCGCATCCACCTTACAGAGT
>JAGHBR010000368.1 GCA_021160885.1 Caldisericaceae bacterium | reverse complement strand
GATTGTGTATCTCTTACTACCAGAGGAATTGAGCGAATGGTGCGCAAATTGGGCGTAATGTCATCTCCCTGGATTCCGTCACCGCGCGTTACGCCCCGTTCAAAACGACCATTGCGATAATGCAAACTAATCGCCACGCCGTCGATTTTTAGTTCCACCACGTATTCTACCTTTTCACCAGGCAACGCCTGACGCACGCGCTGGTCAAATTCGCGAAACTCCATTTCGTTGTAAGTATTGGCCAGTGACAGCATGGGCTTACGATGCGTAACGGTAGGAAATTCCTTAATGGGCTGGCCACTCACGCGCTGAGTTGGCGAATCCGGCGTAATCAATTCCGGATGTTCTTTCTCCAGCCTTTCCAGCTCTTTCATCAGCTGATCATATTCGTAATCGCTGATGGAAGGTTGCGCCAGAACATAATATTCGTAATCATATTTATTGATGAGTTTTCGTAATTCTTCAATGCGTTTTTTAACATCCATCGCTCTACTCCTTTAGCGACTAATTAATTGTAAAATTTATTTTTATTTAAAATACTTAACAAATTTATTTTGCGCCATCCCAATTTGATTTTACCTTAATTTATCCTTAATTTTTTCAATTAATTGGAATAGAGTTAAAATTAAATGTTACAATTATTTAATAAATTTTTAGTCATCATTATGGCAGCCCTTTTGGGCGCCTGCACCAATCCTTTTACGACCCGTGAAGGCCAGGTTGAAAAACCCGGTACCTTCTTGCCCGGACAAAACGGCGTTTATGATCCGGCGGTTACGCCTGAGCTGGTTTTTGTTAATTTAAAAAAAGCTCTCAGTGACAATAATGTGGCGGAATACATGAAGTGTTTTATTCCCCAATCGCTACAAGGGCAGCCTCATTCCTTTTTATTCATCCCTGAACAACATTTTGCCAATGAATTTACTCGCCAGCCATGGACTCTGAATGATGAACAAAATTACTTCATTCAATTGGTGCAATCTCAAAAAGGAGATTATCCTAAAATTGAACTGAATCTGGGCGATGGCGGCGAAATTTCGCTAAATCCGATTACCCCAACCTCAGTTAATGATTCCCTTGAAACCGGCAGCATCAAATACAATTTAAAAATTGCCTTCTCACTGGATTCCAGTAAAACTTACAGCGGCTTGTTGCAATTTCGTCTTTTTCGATCAACCACGCCCCCTGAAGTCTGGTACATTTACTACTGGCAAGACAACGCACTTAACAAAAACTACGACCAGACCTGGACCAACTTAAAGCTGTATTACCGGAAAAAGGCGCTTTAATCATGAAACGAATTGCAATTCTGCTAACGGTTCTTTGGGTTCTATTGATTGTTTTTTATGCTTGTGAAAATCCCTTTGCACCGGGTTTAAAGCAATCTTTTGATGGCGCCGCTTTAATCATTACCGATCAAAAAACGGCAGAAGATGTGCTGATCAATTTTAAATACGCCTATAATTTCAAAGACTCTTTGGTGTACGCCGATTTACTGGACAGTAGTTTTTTGTTTATTTCAAAAAACTTTGCCACCGAGCCGGTTACCGATTTAACCTGGGGACGCGATGTGGACATTAAAACCACGGTTGGCATGTTCCGCCATTTTCAAACTCTTAATCTGACCTGGGAAGGCACGGTTTACGATCGATATTTGAATGAAGAAAGAACATTGAAAGAAATCAAAAAAGTTTTTAGTTTAGTTATTGATGGCGGACGTGAAATTCCAACTATCCGGGGGGAAGCTCTTTTTGTGTTTAAAAAGAAAACGCTATCCAGAGATGACACAACAGGAATTTGGCGGATTATTCGCTGGGAAGATCTGTCATCTTTCTAAACGCACACAGGAGGTAACATTATGCATCGCTTAGCCGTTGATGTGGATCCGATTGCTTTTGTTCGCAATAGTTTTAATGATAAATACCCTGATCCGATCCAGGCGGTTGTTCTGGCTGAATTAGGCGGGGCTGAAAGTATTGTAGCCTATTTACACGATGACCAGAAAACCGTGAAAGAAACCGATATTGTTTTACTGAAACACATCGTTAAAACCTATTTAAATATTCGCTGCAATTTAACCGAAGAAAACGTACGCAAGCTTTTACGTGTTAAACCCGACATGGTTACCTTTGTTGCCCCTGGAGAATTAAATGATATTGCACCTCATCCCTTAAACGTGGACATGTACCCCACCCAACTGCAGGATTTTATTATCGAATTGCGTACCAACGGTATCCTTTGCTCCGTTCTGATTGAACCTCAGGTGGAACAGGTTAAACTGGCCGGCAAACTGGAATTTGATTACATCGAACTGGATGCTTCCGGCTTGGCGACCGTAGAGGACATGGAATCAGAAATTGCTCTTTTAGAAGAATTGGACAACCTGGCCATAGCCGCCAACAAGCTGGGCATGGGAGTCAACATCAGCGGCGCCATTGGTTACGATAATATTCGTGACATTACAAAAATGGAAAATATTGAAGACATTATTGTAGGAAAACCTTTATTTTCCAAAAGCCTGGCCATAGGATTTGAACAAGCTGTACGAGATCTGATCGCCCTAATGTAAAAAGGATTTTCTCAAATGAAATTTAAAACGCTTCTGCTAATCTTCTTTTTTGTTGGAGCTTTACTGGCTGAAAATGTAGTACACTACGCCTGGCCGAAAAAAGCCAATGAATGGGGAACTATTACCAACAATATTAAATCGATTCCCTTAAAACATTGGCAGCTTACAGGTTTATCAAAAGAAAAAGATATTGATATTCCTTTGCTATTAAAAAACGTTAAAGAAATTACCTTTAGCACAAAAGTAACATTACCCAAAAAGCGCCGGGTCGGAGAGGAAGTGTTCCTGTTTACACAGAATATTCATGGCGCCTGCTACTTTTACGCCAACAACCATCTTTTAGGGCTTTCTCCCAACAGTACCAATCCCCTTCGATTTAAAATCCCTGCCGATTTTTTTGAACAGGATTCCGTTCTTAATCTGACTTT
This sequence comes from Caldisericaceae bacterium, assembly GCA_021160885.1. GTDB lineage: Bacteria > Calditrichota > Calditrichia > Calditrichales > Calditrichaceae > Caldithrix. Next base: position 7,142 of record JAGHBR010000368.1, on the reverse strand, counting down.
GAAAATTAAGAGAGTAGAATCTGCTGAAAAAGGTTTTCCTAACATTGTGTACAATTTGTCTGAAGAACGTTTTCTTGGTCTGGGAGGTATGGTCTACTTGCAACTGGTCAATCCTCCCACCGTGACCATTAGCCAGATGAACGTAGTAAAAAAAGAGATTCAGTTTTACTTAAATTACCAGTACACTATCGAAGCGAACGGCCCAATTAAACGCCTTAAAGTCGAAGAGAATTTTTTCCGTTCATCAACAGGAAAGTCGCTTTATAAAAAAATACGCTATTCGCAAGAAATCCGCTACAACACCATCACTCTGTCCGGAACATTCCCTCTGTCCAATGAGGATTTGTGGTCGCCGGAATCTCCAGAACTTTTACAATTTTCCGTTAAAGGACAGCTTACAACGGATTCCGGTACGCAAACGTTTAGTTTTGGACAAACTTTCGGGGCCAGAAAGATTAAAATCGAAAAACAAAAATTCTTTTTGAATGCCAACCCATTACAAATTAAAGGCATTACCCTACACTTTTCGCCGGTCGTTTTTAACAATGGCAATTACCACGCTGATCTGAAAGAGATGTTTGAATTCCTCAAACAGCTCAATTTTAATGCCATTCGCTTGGCTCACACCTTGCCAGACGCTGTTGTTCTGAATCTGGCCGATTCTTTGGGTTTGATGGTCTTCGCAGAGTTCCCCATCTGGCGCTTTCCGGCTGAGTTTTTTGCAGAAAATTTTCTGCTGGAATCAGGCAAAAACATTTGTCAGCAAATCAAGCCTTACTACCAAAACCATCCTTCATTAGCGGCTGTGGGGCTGGGGCAGGAGATTCCCCTTCATTTAGCTAGCACGCAAAAATTCATGTTCATATTAAACAGTAAATTAAAAACAAATTTAAATGTACTAACCTACATTTCTCCCATTCCCGCATTTCCTCTGCCTCCGGAACGCGTTTCCGATTTTTACCTGTTCGACCGCTATTTACCCATCCATTTTCTACAACCGGATGCAGAACTTCGATCTTTTGCTTTGATAGGCAAAATCGGCCATTTGACGCCGGATTTGCTTAAAGATAAAAACAATGATGAATTGCATCAGGTCAACCGAAGTCTGTTGATTAAGAATGAAATTTTCAAAGCGCTTAATGATTTTCAGCCCAATGGCGGTTTTGTTGAATGTTTGCATGACTGGTTCACCGAATATCCAAATGATTTCGATTTAAGTAAGCAAAGCCAACAAAAGGTTCCTCTCGGTTTTTTAGATGAGAACAAAGAACAAAAAACCTGGGTCAAACTGTTGGCTGATCCCTGGCAATTTGATGAAGCCACATTACTGGATCAATACAGTGAACAAAAACCTTACACCAATTTCTTTTCCATTTTGATGACTTTAAGCACTCTGCTCTTTTTCGGAATCTACCGCCGAGTACCACGATTAAGGGAAAACGTCCGGCGTTCTTTACGTCATTCTTACGGGTTTTTTGTTGACCTGCGGGAAAGACGCATAATTCCTTATTTTAATTCCATTACTGTTGAAATATTCATTTCACTGGTACTGGCTGTCTTTCTCTCTTCCCAAATTTACTTTTTTCATAAATCACTCTGGCTGCAGGAAATTTTAGCCATTTTTTTAATTCCACTTGGTGTCTTTAAACAATATTTACAATTTAGCCAAAACAAGCTTATCATCACGACTTTCATTTTCCTTTTGTTTATGATCATACCCTTTATTGGCGCGCTGATATTAAAAATCCTTGCCTGGGTAAATCGGTCTAAAATTCGTTTTCGTCAGGGATTTGCCACCATCTCCTGGGCCGCCGCTCCCTTAATCTGGTTTTTCCCGGTAAGTTTAGTCAGTTATCATTACATGCTGTTTCAATATCCCCTGCAATGGTTGTGGATAGCATTGGCCTTTTTTTTACTGTGGACTCAAATCCGGCTGATAAACGGTATTCATATCCTGTTTATTACTAAAACTTCCAAAGTCTTTTTTATTTTATTGTTGTGTTATTTCATTCCAATTCTTATCTTTTGGGCTATTTTTAATCCACCTAATTACTGGGTTGATTATTTGCAGTTGATGGTTAACGCGCGAAGTTTGTTTTAAGGAGTACGATGTACCTTTCAAGATTACAATTACTGGGCTTTAAATCATTTGCCCAAAAAATAAAATTAGATTTTAATGAAGGGATTTCCTGTATTATTGGGCCCAATGGTTCAGGCAAATCCAATATTGTAGATGCCGTTCGCTGGGTATTAGGCGAACAACGCACTACGGTTTTACGCAGCGACAAAATGCAAAGCGTAATATTTAATGGTACGCGCCAGCGAAAGCCCATGGGCATGGCGGAGGTCTCTTTAACTATTCAGAACAATAAAAAGATTTTAAACACTGAATTTGACGAAGTGGTTATTACCAGGCGCCTGTACCGTTCCGGTGAAAGCGAGTACCTGATCAACAATTCAGTGGTGCGGCTGAAAGACATTCTGAATCTGTTCATGGACACCGGCCTTGGGCCAAATTCATATTCGGTTATTGAACTTAAGATGGTCGAATCCATTTTAAGTGAAAACAAAGCAGAACGACGTTTGCTGTTGGAAGAAGCGGCCGGCATTGTTAAGTACAAAATCCGCCGAAAATCCGCATTAAAAAAATTAGAAGACACCCGCACTGATCTGGTACGCATCAACGACATCATCAGCGAAGTTGAAAAGAAAGTCAATTCCCTTTCCCGCCAGGTAGGCAAAGCGCGGCGCTACCTAAACTACAGCGAAGAGCTAAAAAAGTTAGATATCCAGCTTTGCCTTCATCGATTTCACGCCTTGCTGGATGAAATCAGACCTTTAAAACAACAGCTGCAGGAAGTAAGCAAACAAAAAGAAGAGAGTTACCATCAGATTACAATTGATGAAGCTCTTTTGGAAGACTACAAACGCGAGCAGATCAAATTAGAACAGGAAATTCAACAGTATAATTTACAGATCAGCCAATTGAATGATCAGCTGGCAAAATTAAATCAGGATCAGGCGGTAGCCGAAACCCGCAAAGAACAATTACAGCAAAACAAAACCCGCTACATTGAAGACATCGACCAGGCGGAACAAAAGATTAAATTATTAAAAGAAAATCTTGAAACCTACCAAACAGAATTAAAGACAATTCGTCATAAAAAAGAAGAAGCCGAACAAAAATTGGCGGAAATTGAGGCCCAGAGGCAAAGCGACTTAGATGTTTTGCAAAAGGAAAAACAGGAAATCGATCAGCTAAATCAAACGTTTCGCCAAAAATTTCAATACGTTTCCAATTTTAAAGATCAGCAGGCGCAGCGCGAATACCGCTTCCGCTTTCAACAGGAACAGATGGAGGAAACGGAAGAAAAAATCACCACATGGCAATTAGAAATTCAGCAATTGGAAACAGAAATTGCCCGAATTCAAACCAAACAAACTGAGCTTCTCTCGGAACAGGAACGCATTAAAGCGGCTATTGAACAGTTAGAAGGGAAAATCAATCAGCTTACACAGCAAAAAAATCAACTGGATCAAGAAAGACGTAACTTACTGGGCAGCCTGGAAGAGATTCGTTCCCGCAAGAAATTTTTTGAGCAAATCGTAACCAGCTACGAAGGGTTCTGGCAAAGCACCAAATATTTGATGACCCACCGCCAGCAATTCTCCGGTATTAAGGGCACGCTTTCTGACATTGTTTCAGCCGATGAAAATCTGAAACCATTACTCGAAACCTTACTGGGTGATGCACTCAATTACATTCTGGTCGATTCCGTTTCTTCTGCGAAACAAATCATTGAACACGTAAAAAAGGAGAAAAAAGGGCGCATTACGCTTATTCCGCTGGAACGTGTGCCGGCGGCCAATCCGGTTTCCAGGACTGGTGATGATTTTTCCTTTTTGATTGATCAAATCCACTACGAAGCCCCATACCGGGATTTGATGTACCTGTTAATCGGCGATGTAGTGCTGGTTGACAATTTAGACCAGGCCCTGCAACTGGCTAATAAATACCCTCAGTACCGATTTATTACGCGCACCACTGAAACCGTTAATTTTAATCGGGAAATTTCCAGTGGCGAAGAGAGTAAAAAATCCGTCTCCATGGTCGGTCGCAAAGAATTACTGGCCAAATTGGAAAAAAAGCTAAAACAAACAGAAGCCGAATTAGAAAAGGTTAACCAGGAACTTCAGGAAACCGAGCAGCAAATCAATCAGCTTAATGAACAGGTTCGGCAAAACACTCAAAAACTGCAACAACAGCAAACTGAAAAAATTGAACTGGACAAGAAAGAAAACCAGTTGCAGTACGAAATTAAAAAGTTGAACCAGGAAATCGAGAATGGCCAAAAGCGGATGGATGACCTGCGTAAGGAAAATTTCAGCCTGAAAAAGGAAATTGAAAATCACAGCGCTCAGTTAGACGAGCTGCAACAAGAACTAAATGAATTGGAAAGAGAGACCATACAGCGTACTTCAGAATACGAACGCAAAAGCGAAGCTATGGAATCGCTTTTGGAAGAAGTACAGCGCGCCCGTTTGCAAAGCAACAACATGCGCAACCAGTATCAGAACCGCCTGGCGGATATTCAGCGCACTGAAAAATCCATTACCGAATTAACGGCTGAAATTGAACGCAAGCGTAATGAAATCAAAAATATTAATGAAACCTTAACGCAAATCGACATTGATTCCGAACAGCGTAAAACGGCACGTGAAAAGCTATGGGAACAAAAAGACAAACTGGATGATGCCCGACAAAGCATTGAACAAAAATACCAGGAACTGAAAGCCAAAATCATCGATCTGGAACAACAAACCAGAGAATATCGCCGCAAACACGATTCAACCGTTGAAAAAAGCAAACAATTGGAACTTAAGATACAGGAAAATGAGTATAAAGCTGAGAGTATCAGGGAATATGCGTTAAAAGAATATTCCGAAGATGTTGAAGTGAGCATTCCCTACCAGGATTTTGACGAGCAAGAAGCTGAACAGCGCATCGAAACATTGCGTTTGCGCATTAAGAATATGGGGCAGGTCAATCCTTTGGCGGTTCAGGAATACGAAGAGGAAAAAGAGCGTTTTGACTTTTTAACCAAACAGCGCGACGATTTGCTGCAGGCTGAAAAATCATTGATCGAAACCATTGACAAGATCAACAAAACAGCCCGCCAGCAATTCATGGAAACTTTTAATCAAATCAAGGCAAATTTTGAAACGGTGTTCAAATCTTTCTTCGAGAACGGCGAAGGTACCATTGAATTGGAAGAAGACGCCGATCCGCTGGAAGCGGACATCATCTTTAAAATCCGTACCAAAGGTAAACGTTTGCAAACTTTGACACTTCTTTCTTCCGGCGAAAAGACCTTGACGGCCATTTCTCTGTTGTTTTCCATTTATCTGGTTAAACCGAGTCCTTTTTGTATTTTAGACGAAGTTGATGCGCCGTTGGATGATATTAACATTGGCCGCTTTACCGAAGCCTTAAAAAAGTTTTCAAAAAATACCCAGTTCATTGTGGTTACCCATAATAAGCGAACCATGGAAGCGGCTGAAACCCTTTATGGGGTAACCATGGAAGAAGAAGGGGTATCCAAAATAGTGTCTGTTAAATTTAATTAAAAAGGTGGCATCATGAAGCAAAAAACCATATCCACATTAGCATTATTATTTTTACCCATCATCGTCTGGGCACAAATGACGTTTGTCCCCATTAATGTGGATTACGCTTCGTTTAAAGAAACCGACTCCAGCGCTTACGTCGAAGTTTACGTTTCTATTTTTCAGGGCAACCTGACCTACAATAAACAGCAGGACGGTGTTTTTCAGGCCAACTTCACCAACCATTTGGAAGTATTCGACCTGAACGGCAATTTAGTCAATCGATTTGCGCACAATTTTAAGAACACTGCCCACGATACCAGTCAGATGAGCCGCTACAATCAGTTTGTGGACATCTTCCCTATTTCTCTGCCGTACGGCAATTATAAAGCTAAGGTAAGACTGGTGGACAATGTTTCAAATCGCAACGGGGAATATGTTTTTGACCTGAATACCATCCGCCATAAGAAAAATCTGTTTTTGTCGGATCTGGAATTTTGCATGGAATTGAAAAAGGCGGAACAAAAAGACCGTTTTTACAAAAATGGATTGCGAGTAGTGCCTAATCCACGTCCGGTATTCGACATTTTACAACCCATGCTCTATTTTTATGTAGAATTGAACAACCTTTCCTACAATTCTTCGGCTGAAAATCATTATCGTTTCTGGTATTTTGTGACCAATAACCAGGGCGATACTGTTAAGTCCAGAAAACCTGTTGAAAAGAAAATTTTAAGCAACAACCTGGTGGAGATCGGCGGTTTTAATGTGATGGCTTTGCCTCAGAACACTTACATCTTAAATATTAAAGTTGAAGATGTGAAAACCGGGCAGCGGGCCTCAACCAAAAAAGCTTTTTATGTTTACAAAGGTAAACAACAGGAAAGTCAGCCACAATACGCTCAGGAAGCCCCAGAGATTGATGAAGCGCTGGCTTTAATGACCAAAGACCAGCTGAAAAAAGAATTTGAGATGGCCAAATACATTGCCACACGCCAGGAAGAAAAGGTTTTTAAAAATTTAGAAGACGCCAATGCCATGCGTAAATTTTTGACGCAATTCTGGTATCGGCGAGACAAATTGAATCAAACTCCATTTGGCGCCTTTCGCATCAACTATCTTAAACGAGCCGAGGAGGCCAATCAACGCTTCAAAGCTATGGGCAGGGAGGGCTGGCAAACCGACCGCGGACGCGTTCTGCTGATGTACGGCGAACCGGACGAAATCGAACGCCATCCCAGTTCCATGGATTTACTGCCCTACGTTATCTGGTATTACCACAATCTTGAAGGTGGCGCAGAATTTGTTTTTGTAGATGAACGTGGTTTCGGAGAATATGAATTGATTCATTCCAGTTACAGGAAAGAGCTGCAAAATCCAAACTGGCAGCAAATCATTTCAAAGAAATCAGGCCTGATGCAGCAAAGCGACCGGTTTTAAATTTTAGAATCTGGCGAAAAACTATTTTTTTTAAATTTACTCTGCCCTTCCCCCTGCCCGTTCATTCCGAAGACTGGCAGGGGGAATGGCAATAG